>JANQSX010000058.1 GCA_028279085.1 Bdellovibrionales bacterium | reverse complement strand
ATCCACACCGCTACTTCGCCCATGTAAACTATTTTCCAATGAATGACAAAAGTAAAACAATTCCTCTTTTTTTAACCAATTCAGAGTATTAAATAAATGACCAATCAAAACACAGATTACCGCTGAAGCCCCTATACCTCCACCAAAAGCAATATGAGAATGAATATGAATAGTGCCATTCAAATCCGAACGATTCTTGGAAATTTGTTGCAAAGCCTGGTTTAAAACAGATTCAAAAACAGAAACGAGAGAAAATTTCTCAGATAAATTCCGATCCTTATTTTCCACTATTCTTACCACACCAAGAGATTCATCTTTTTGATAATCTAATTGAATAAACTGAGATGGAAGAGGAAACACTAAGGCCGGACAAGATTTTAAAACAGCATACTCCCCTGCTAAAATCCATTTTCCATAAACTTTAATATTAATTGTCTTACACTCCTTTAATTTGAATTTTTTACTTTTTTCAGCACATCAATCCAATATTTATCCCTTAAACCCCCTATATTTTTTAAACTCTCTTCTTTCTACTAATAAGGTTATATTTTTATCCAATATAAAGAATCTTTTATATGTTCCAAGAAAGAGAAAGTATACTATAAATAACTAATAACACTGTAAAAATTCATTATAAATAAACTGTAAAAAAATAGTATAAAAAAAATTATAAAAATCTGATTAGAAATTAAACAATTCAAAAAAAGTAATTATTTTTATTGACATAATGCATAAAAATCGCTTTTAATGTCTCAGTCTGAGACACCTTGTAAATTGACAATCAACTTAAAGAAACCTCTTGTAAGAACAACCTATAAGACACTGGCTTTTGTAATAGGATTGACAAAGGCGAAATGACAAGCAAAGGAGTGCAAATGAAAAACCTATTCTATAAATATTTCTCTTTATTAATCTTTATTTTCTGTTTAGTAAATTGTTCTCCTATATCTCTGGTAAACTCTCATCTACAATCTATAGATCCTAAATTACTCCATGAAGAAAATCTTAATAATGACAATACAAACTCCAAATCTATTATAGAGGCAAAACTTGTTCTAGCCATCACTGATTTAATCCTGACTGATGACACTGATTTAGGTCCTTCTTTTTCTGATCTGTATCTTGTTAGTTCTCCGACAAACATTGCTCAAGCTACAAACTACCTTTCTATTGAAGAGTTTATGTATGATCACAATAAAAATCGTTTCTACATCCCATTAAAAACGAACACAAGTAATCCTATAATTGATATTTGTCTGGTTTCAGGATCTGTGGATGTAGATAACACACTTCATATTCAAAACACTAAAAAGTGCAAAAGTTTTCCAACATCTGATCTTTTAAAAATTACGAACAAAGGCTACAATTTTGCTCTAAAAAATAAATCGGAAAAAACGCCTGAAGTGAAATTAATATTGCACCCGAAACAAAGTTAAAATTCTATAATCAAAAAACAAATGAATGTAGAAATTTACTTAACCTTTATGAGTTCCACTTCAAAGATTAGTGTAGAGTAAGGTGGAATACCACGAGTGCCGGATGGTCCATAAGCTAAATCATAGGGAATATAAAATTCATATTTAGCCCCTTCTTTCATTAACTGAAGCCCTTCTGTCCAACCCTTGATAACACCATTCAACGGAAAAATGATAGTTTCATTTCTCTTGTAAGAACTATCAAACTCTGTTCCATCTATTAAAGTCCCACGGTAATGAACTTCCACATTATCCGTAGCGGAGGGCTTTTTACCCGAACCTTCTTTTAAAACTTTATATTGTAAACCGGAAGCTGTCTCTTTCACATCAGATTTCTTTTTATTGTCTTCTAAAAACTTTTTCCCCTGTTCCATATTTTTTTCTCCTGTTTTTGGATCTCTTTTTTTCTGTAGTGCTTTACCTTTTATTGGCTTCCGCTTTTCCAGCTTTAATAATGGTTCTTTACCTTTTATACTGTCATGCACTCCTATTAAAAATATTTTTTGATCTTCTTCTTTTTTGAAAACTTTTTTTGCATTATGACCCATATTATACCCCAGTATATAGGCCTTTTTTGATTCTTCTTCTTTCTCTATTTTGCTCTTCACCCATTTATCCTTTAGAGTACAGGCACTTGTAAAAACAAATAGTAAAATAGCATAGATAGTAAACTTCATATAAGGTAACTATTCCCTACATTAAAAATCCGGTCAATTCTTTTATACGGAAGGTTAATAATTTTGAAAGCAAAAAGATATATTAAGAATTTTAATCTTCAGAAACACTGATTCCCTGACTTTTAAAGTAATCTTTCATTTTTTCCAGCTTAATATCAGAGTGCATTTCATCCATTTTAGCTTTTGTACAGGAAAATTGTCTAATTTCCTTAGTGAGAATTCGAAATTCCTGAGATTGCTTATGCCAATAAAAGCCGGATAAAAGAATAACACACATGAGAACGCCTGTCTGGGCAAAAGATAGAGCTATAAAAAATCTTAAACTTTGCTTACTAAGACGCATATCTTAATTGTAAAACAGACAAATGACCTCCACAAAGTATTTCTTATTATCAATATAACACAACACCTTCTTTATTATGATAAAAATACAGCTATTTTCAGTTATTTAGTGAAATAATAGAAAATATATTTTCTTCCATAAATGTCTCTTTTTTAAACAAAGTTACTTTATTTTACTTAAGAAATTTAAAAAATATTCCGACTTAACTTGAACATCGTTCGACATTCTATACTGGATACATCATTGGCAGTTTGCCGATTATATTCAAAAGGAGACAATATGTACACACACACACACACACACACACACACACACACACACACACACACACACACACACACACACCACAATATAAAGTAAAAAGCAAGCACCAAAACGGTGCTGGTATCTTAAAGTTCTGTGTTTCATTTATGTTTATATGCACTGGTTTTTTTTCTGCAGAAGTGGAGGCAACAGAATCTTTTGACGATTGTACTAATAGAATTAGTGGTACTAGTAGAATTAATGGTACTAATGATATTAAGAGTTGTTGTGAATATCTAAGAGTACAGTTTAATAATTGGTCTTGTAATTGTGATACCCTACATGAGATGGTTAGAAATGCTTCTTATGCAAGTGCTAGTCAAGCTATAGGAAGTGCGATAAACGAATTAAAAACCTGCTTAAGCCAGGCTCAACAAGCTAAAGCTACTACTACTAACTTTAACTCTAAGGGCTATTGTGAAGAGAAAAGAGCAGAAGTAGGACAAAAAAATTGGCCTAACACTCCAGATTGCAATTGTGATCTTTTTGAGCATTCCGTCTCTGATAATGAAGCAGCTAATCAAGACGAAAACACTATAAGCCGCTGCTATGCAGAAGCTGAAACTGCTAAAAATTTAGAAAGGCAACAGGTTGAAGAAGTTGATATAACAGCCGCTTGTGATGGTGAGAGTGGCGTTTATAATTGTTGTCAGACTAAAGAAAAGTTTTATGGAATTTTTTGGCCCACTACTGCTACAGCATGCAATTGCAATGAAATATCAACAGATTTAAGAGAATCGACGAGAGGGCAGCAGATAGACGAAATAAATACAATTAAAGAAGGACTTATAGAATGTATAGAAAAAGCCGATAAACAAGCCAAAAATAAATGT
>JANQSX010000047.1 GCA_028279085.1 Bdellovibrionales bacterium | reverse complement strand
TTGATAACCTTGAGTTTGATCTTTTGGTGCAAAAGGATGAATTTGTGAAAACTCCGGCCAACTCACCGGAAGTAACTCTGTTGTACTATTGAGTTTCATGGTGCATGAACCAAGTGGAATCATGGAATGAGTCAGGGAAAGGTCTCCTTTCTGCAGTTGATGAATGTAACGAAGAATTCGGGTTTCAGAGTGATAGCTTTGAAAAATAGGATGTTTAAGGCAAGGTGTTTTTCTTATGAGTTCTTTACTTAAACTTGTTTCCGATAAAGATGTATCTTCCTTTGTTTTTTCCAAATCAGCTCCCAATAAAGAAAGCAGCTTATTTATATTCTCCTTTGTATTTGTTTCATTGATGGAAAAAGAAAGAGTGGTTTCTGAGGTTTTATTTGTAGAATATTTTGCGATATTTATTTTGTTCTGTAAAAGTTTTTTATAAATGGTGTGAGCTTGATTTTCCTCTAATTCTATTTGAACTGTATCAAAAATATTTCCTTTTGGATTTTTCACTTTAAAACCCATTTTTATTAAAGACTTGGAAAACTTAAGAGCTAGACTGTGGACATGAAGGGCTATTTTTTTTAATCCCTCCGGTCCGTGGTAAAGGGCGTACATACCGGCCAGAACAGCCAGTAAAGCCTGAGCGGTGCAAATGTTACTAGTAGCCCTTTCCCTGCGGATATGCTGTTCTCTGGTTTGAATAGCCAGTCTCAGTGCTTTTTTACCATGTCGGTCCTTGGATACACCTACAATTCGGCCAGGAAGAGACCTAATATATTCTTCTTTTACAGAGATGTAAGCGGCATGGGGTCCACCGAAAAAAAGAGGAAGCCCCATTCTTTGGCAGGAACCAGTCACCATATCCGCACCCATAGCTCCGGGAGGTTTCAGAAGACAAAGGCTGAGGGGATCAGCTGTAAAGATGGTGATGATATTTTTTTCCCTGGCTTTTTTACAAAAAGATTCCCAATTATAAACAGCACCGGTGAAATCAGGGTACTGAATAAGAACAGCAAAAACCTCTTTATTAAAATCAAATTTGTTAGCTTCTCCTGTTAGAACTTTCAGTCCTATAGACTGGGCTCTGGTTTTCAATACTTCTTTGGTTTGAACAAAAATATTTTCATCAATAAAGATGTATTCCCCTGATAAGTTTTTTCTATTATTAAAAGCTATGTTCATGGCTTCTGCTGCAGCTGTTCCTTCATCCAGTAAAGAAGCATTAGCGGCATCCATTTCTGTGAGTTCTGTTACCATAGTTTGAAAGTTCAGAAGGGCTTGAAGACGCCCTTGGGATATTTCTGATTGATAAGGGGTGTAAGAAGTCAGCCAAACAGGGTTTTCCAGAATATTTCTTTGGATCACTGTGGGTAGTTCCGCTTCATAATATCCCATACCGATATAATTTTTATACACTTTGTTTTGATGAGCATAGTTTTTAAGAACATTTAAACATTGGATTTCGCTGAGGGCTTCGGGCAAATTTAGTTTTTTACAGTTAAGAATTTCAGAAGGAGCTGTTTTTTGAATAAGTGCATCCATATTCCGGCAGTTGAGTGTTTCCAACATATTTTGGGTTTCCGCTTCTGTGGGACCGATATGTCGTTTATGAAAAGGTTTTTTATGAATTATATTTTTAGCAGACATGTTATATTTACTTTCATGTTCTAATTGGTTATCCTCTAAAACTACATTTTCTCTAAAAGAGTCAAGTCCCATTGCAGTTTTTACTGTTGCCTATTTGCTCAGTCTCTTGCCTATACGCAATAAAAAATGATAAGCTGTCGATATTATTTATTTCTTTTTTCTTTGTGATAATGGTATTTTGAAAGAGGGTGTAAGTATGTCAAGGATAAATCAGAGAGCCAGTTTTTATATTGTTATCACTATAGTTTTCGGATTATGTGTCTTTGGTTGCACAAGGGGACTTGATAAGGATGTGATTGTAAGGCCCATAGATAAAGAACAATTGAGAAATTCTGTTAGTAATGATGATGATGATGTAGATGTAGATGAAAAAGTGGATGATTGGCAGTTTCAACCTGCTGTTGTCCTAGAAGAATCCAATCAAACAAGAATGCAAACGTCAACTACAGGGGCTGTTCAATCTAAATCAATGGCGTTTAGTGCCGCTTCACCGGATAGTATTGGTTTTTCCGTAGGGGGTGCTAAAGATATAAATAATTTTCGTGAAAATATTCAGAATAAATATTTACCTCTTCCTACAGACATAACTTATGAGGGACTTTTTTATGATTATGTTTTTGACACAGGAATAGAAGAAGAGAATCTTTGTAATAAATTATTTTGCCCTTCTTATACTTCCGCTATGTCCAAAGATCCTTTTTCAGGTAAACAAGAGTATTTTCTTTCTGTGGGGTTAAATTCAAACATTAAACAAAGTGATTTTGCCCGTAAAAAACTAAATCTTGTGGTTGTATTGGATATTTCCGGTTCTATGTCTTCTCCTTTTGATCGTTACTATTACGATCGTTTTAAACAACCAGGTCAGTCAGCAAGTAAGGCGGAAGGGCAAGACAGTAAAGAATGGAACAAAACAAAAATGGAAGTGGCCAAAGAGGCTGTAGTAGCTATGCTAAAACATTTAGATCCGGAAGATAGTTTTGGCATGGTCTTGTTTGATGATATAGCCTATCTGGCCAAACCCATTCGTCAAGTGGCTATGACAGATATGGAAGCTATTAAAGGACATATTATGGAACTTCATCCTCAAGGTGGAACTAACATGTCTGCGGGTATGCAGTTAGGAAAAGATTTATTTAAAGAGCTGATAGATGTGGATAGCAGCGAAGTGGAAAATCGTATTATTTTTCTAACGGATGCTCAGCCCAATAAAGGGGAGTTGAGTGAAACAGGTATGGTGGGTATAGCTAAGGATATTGCTGATCAGAAAATTTATACTTCCTTTATAGGAATTGGTGTGGATTTTAATACAGAGTTGATTGAAAGTATTACAAAAATCAGAGGAGCTAACTATTATTCTGTTCATTCTCCTGATGAGTTTAAAAAGCGTATGGATAAAAACTTTGATTATATGGTCACTCCTCTTGTGTTTAATTTGCAGTTGAAGCTGGAAGCCCCTGGTTTTGAAATTCAGAAAGTATACGGTTCACCGGAAGCTAATGAAGCCACAGGGGAGATAATGAAAGTTAATACACTTTTTCCTTCAGAGACAACGGAAGAGGGGACACGTGGAGGGTTGGTTCTGTTACATTTAAAAAAAATACCAGGACAAAATAATGTATTAAATTTAAAAGTCAGTTATGAAGACAGAAAAGGGACAGCAGACAGTGATGTTTTAGAGTTTGAGTTTATAGAGGAAGAGGAAAGTTATTATGCGAATACAGGTATTCATAAAGGGATTGTACTAGCTCGTTACGCCAGTTTAATAAGAAATTGGCTGTTGCATGAGAGAATTAATATCAAGCCACCTCAAGAATTACCGGAACCTATTCAACCTAGACCGGAGGTAAAACCTTCCGGTGTAACAAAAGTGTATTACGATATAGGTATTCCCGTTTTACCGGATCGGGAATTTAAGTTAGGTCGCTGGGAACGACAATCCGATACATTGGTAGTTTCTCCGGAGTATAAAGAATTGTTCTCGGACTTTAAGGTTTATTTTCAAAGAGAGCAAGAAGCATTAGGGGATGAGGATATGGAAAAAGAGTTAGCCGTGTTAGATATTTTAATTAATTTTTAGTGGAGCCGATTAAACTAAAATGAATGATAATTCATTTAAACCGCATCATCATATTCCTAAGTTTTCAATTGTTTTATTTAAGTTAATTAAAACTCCGCTCTTGGTTTATTTCACAGTGGCGGGGAATATTATTATGTTTTTATCCGCCTATATATTTTTCTGTTTTGAAAAATCTGTAAATGATCAAGTCAATAATTATTGGGATGCGCTTTGGTGGGCACTTTGTACAGTATCTACAGTGGGGTATGGTGATATAGTACCTATCACCGGACCAGGTCGTATTACAGGGGCCTTTCTAATTATTGTTGGTGTTATGTTTTTTTTAGGTTTTATGGCTATCACAGCTACAGTTATGTCTGTTAATTTAATTGGAAATACAAACAATATAAAAAAGAAATAATCAATTTCAGTGTTTTATGTTTATAAAAATGTTTATATCTTAAACGCAATAGTGTCTCAAAATGCAACATCATATATTTGTAAATAGTAATTGTTATGAATATTTATATTTATTATGAAGCAACCGATATATTATAAACGGACAAAATATCATTAAAAGTTTTAACAAAAAAGAGTTTGCTAATGAAAAGCCTTGGTTTTATTTCTATTTTCACTTTTGGCTTACTTGTTAATCATTTTTTTACTTTTGAAGCAGCTTCTACACTTGTTTTTTCAGCTTCTTCTGAGAAAGATTTTTGGAAAATCACAGAAGAAAATATAGATAAAGTACGAGTATCTTGTACTGTTGGTGAATACATCCGGTATCATCCTGAAGTATTGGATATTGAAGAAGTAAACGGAAAAGCGGATGAAGCTGCAAAAACGGCAGTGCAGCAAGAAGCAAGAGAAACAGAAGAGTATGTAGAAAAGTGTATAGAACGTGAAGGTTTTTTGCAGAAGGGAATTTCTTGTAAGAGACGGGGGGAACTAGCAAATAGAGAGTTATATAGAGAGTATTTTGATGAAGCTAGACAACAGTTTCTTGG
>JANQSX010000187.1 GCA_028279085.1 Bdellovibrionales bacterium | reverse complement strand
AGTGAGAAAGCCTGGAGTGAGCAGCCTGTGAAAAATTCTGAAAGAGCGGTTCATATTGTCAACACTTGTGCTGTGACGGAAGAAGCGGTGAAAGAAGCTCAGCGATGGATTCGTCGTTATCGGAGAGAACACCCTCAGGATCGCATATTGGTTACAGGCTGTGCGGCTCAGGTGGAAACGGAAAAGTTTTCTTCCTTGGAAGAAGTGGATTTTGTTGTGGCTAATTCTCATAAATCAGAGTTGGCGGATATTCTGGAAAACCGTTTTCATGGAAAAAATAATAGGAACACAAAACCAGCCGCCACCGCTTGTTCTTCAAATAATAAAGTTTTTAAATCCTCTATTTTCAAAAGAAGTGATTTGGGAAAAAAGGGAGGAGTGGAAAGCGGGCATACTCGTTTGTTTTTAAAAATTCAAGATGGTTGTGATAGTTTTTGCACTTTCTGTATCATTCCTTTTGCTCGTGGAAAAAGCCGTAGTATTGCACCGATGGATTTAGTTCAGTCTGTTCAGGAACACTATGATAAAGGAGTGCGTGAGGTGGTTCTTACAGGAGTGCATATCGGGGATTATTGTGTTCCCGGTGATGAAAAAAAAGGTTTGGCGGATCTGGTGCGTACTTTGTTGGAAAAAACGAAAATGCCTCGTATACGACTATCCAGTTTGGAGCCGATAGAACTCAGTATGGAATTATTGGAGCTTTTTGGTTCTCCTAGAATTTGTCCTCATTTTCACCTGAGTATTCAAAGTGTTCATTCCGAAGTTTTACAGAGAATGAAAAGGCAATACGGTACTAAGGATGTAGAAGAAAGCTTAATCAATATTTATAAAAAATTTCCAAAAGCTTTTGTGGGTATGGATTTAATAGCCGGTTTTGCCGGAGAAAGTCAGGAACAATTTGAAGAAATTTATACGCGTTTAAAAGATTTACCCTGGACAAAAATTCATGTGTTTCCTTATAGTCCTCGTCGTTACACTTATGCGGAAAAGGCTTATCCCTCCTGGCCCCGATCTTTGATTATGAAACGAGCGGCCCTTTTGAGACACTTAAGCGAAAATCGCTTAAAATTAGAAAGAAGAAAACAAATCGGTACTATAAAATCTGTTTTGCCTCTTAAAAAGAATGATCAAATGGGGATTAGTCGGGATTATTGGACAGTAAAATGGGATTTTTCTAACTTGCTGAAAGATGATATACCAAGTAGTATAATTGAAAGAGACAAATGGATAAAATATATGATGTCAAATGAGGAATTGTCCGTACGCATTCATTCTGTTGATGGACAAGTTTTGTTCGGGATATGTGAATAGAAAATGAGTGTGAAAACTTTTTTATCGTCTTGTTTAAAAAAAAGAAGATCTTTTTCTACAGGTGTTTCGCTGGAAAGTCGTATAGACTATTCCTTTAAAAATCAAGATTTAAAAATGCGAGCTTTAACTCATAAGAGTTTAGCGGGGGAGAGAGGGAATGACTTTCATAATGAACGGCTGGAGTTTTTGGGAGATGCGGTTTTTGATTTATGTGTAAGTGATTTGTTAATGAAAACTTATCCTAAAGCGGATGAAGGGGAGTTATCCAAAATGCGGGCTTCTTTGGTGAACACCAATGATTTAGCGGACCTGGCTTTATTGTTAAAACTGGATCGCGATCTCCTTCTCAGTACTTCTGAAGCGCGGGATAGAGGACAACTTAAGCCGCGATTATTAGCTTGTGTGTTGGAGGCCCTGGTGGGGGCTGTGTATTTGGATGGAGGTTATAAAAAAGCAAAAAAACTAGTGGAAAGTTTAGTGGGTGAAGCTATTAAAAAAGGACCGGTAAATAGAGATTACAAAAGTTTGCTTCAAGAATTTATTCAAAAAAAATATCAAAAAGTACCGACTTATAACATGGTGGAAGTTACAGGACCGCAACATGAAAAAATATTTGTTATGGAAGTTCAAATGGAACAGGAGATTTTAGGTCAGGGTAGAGGTTCCAGTAAAAAACAGGCTACCCAGGAAGCGGCTTTGGTTGCTTTGAAAAAGATGAGAGTTGTTAAATAATTGGAAAAACAGTTAAAAGGGAGTTATCAATGAGTATAGAAACGGAAATACATGAGTTAAAAATGCAATTGGATCAAGTCCGTAAAGCGGTAGTTGATTTGCGGAGGTATCTTTGATCTGGATTCCAAAACAGATCGACTTAAGGAATTAGAGCTAAAAAGCCAAGACCCTTCTTTATGGAAAGACCATCAAAAGCTTAATGAATTATCTAAAGAGAAAATAGGGATAGAAAAAATAATTGCTGAGTGGAATACTCTCAATCAAAGTGTGGAAGATAATCTGGTATTACTGGGAATGCTGGAAGAGGAGCCTGATGAGAAGTCTTTTTCTGATCTGAAGAAAGAATATTCCACTTTAAAAGAACAGTTGAAAGCTTTGGAGTTAAGGAGTTTTCTAAATGGTTCACATGATGAAAATGATTGTTATGTGGCTATTCATGCCGGAGCTGGTGGAACAGAAGCGGCAGACTGGGCGGGCATTTTACAGAGAATGTATTTTAAATGGGCAGAACAAAAAAACTTTTCCATTGATATTTTATCAATGAGTGAAGCGGAGGAGGCGGGAATTCGTTCTGTGCATTTCCTGGTAAAAGGTTCTTTTGCTTATGGATACCTGCAATCGGAGACGGGAGTGCATCGATTAGTTCGTATTAGTCCATTTGATGCTAATGCTCGCCGCCATACTAGTTTTGCCAGTGTGTTTGTTTGGCCGGATGTGGATGACAATATAGAGATCGTAGTAAAAGAAGAGGATTTAAAAACAGATACCTACCGTGCCAGTGGAGCTGGTGGACAGCATGTTAATAAAACCAACAGTGCAGTTCGTATTACTCATACTCCCTCCGGTATTGTTGTTCAGTGTCAGAACCAAAGAAGTCAGCATGCTAATCGCAATCAGGCTATGAAAATGCTTAAAGCGGCTCTTTACAATAAGGAAGAGGAGAAAAGAAAAAAAGAAAAAGATTCACTGGAGTCTTCTAAGAAAGCTAATGAATGGGGCAGCCAGATTCGCTCTTATGTTTTACATCCTTATCAAATGGTAAAAGATCACCGCACGGGCTGGGAGATAGGGGATCCCTCAATTGTTTTAAACGGGAAACTGGATCCTTTTATTTCCGCCTGGTTGAAGCATAAATAATTTTTTATTTGGTATCCTGTTTTTAATTGTATATATCTTTCTCAAAGGTTTAGTAATAATACCATGAGCTGGTTTTTAAAAACAATTTGGTGAGTTATGTTTTTTTTATTGTGGTTTAAAAGATTTTTTCTTTCTCAGCATCAGTTTATTCGCTTTACGCCATTAGTGAGTATTTTTAGTCTTGTGTTAGCTTCTTCCAGTCTTATTTTAGCTATGTCTGTTTATAGTGGTTATGAAAGCACAGTAAGACAAGCCATTGTGGATATGACCGGTCATTTGGTTATTACAGGTCGGCGTTCTTTTTCTCAAAAAGATTTGACGGATAAAATAAAACCGGAATTGGATCAGATGACTTCTTATTCATCTTTTTTATCTTTAAACTCTCTATTGGTATATGAAGGAAAATTATCAGGTGTATTGCTGGAAGGCATTTCACAAGAGAAAAAAACTCAAATCTTGCGATTAAAAAAACGATTACTGTCCGGTTCTATCCGGCTTGTCGATCACAAAGCGGCTGTTATAGGAAGGGGACTGGCAAAAAAGTTTAAACTAAAGACGGGTGATTCTTTTCATATAGTTATGCCAAAGGTGGATTCAGAGGGTTCTTTTCAAAATAAACATCAAACCTTTTATGTAGAAGGGATATTGGATTTCGGATTTCATGACTTTAATTCCCGTCATATATTAGTGAATATTCAGACAGCACAAAGATTAATTGAAAAACCAGGAGCTATCTCCGGTATGCGGCTTTTGATGACAGATGCTGATCAAATAGAAAATATGCGGCTAACACTTATTCAAACTTTAGGATCAGCGTATAAGGTAAGTGACTGGCAGGGGATTGTTAAGAGTGTTCATGAAAGTTACTTTCAAGCTGTGAGAAGAGAAAAAATATTAATTTTTTTTATTTTAATGGTACTGGTTATAGCGGGGGCTTTTAATGTATCTTCTCATTTATCCATTTCCGTATTAAATCAAATTCGTGAAATCAGTATTTTAAAAGTGATGGGTGCACGTAAATCTTTTATTTTTTCTCTTTTGTTAATGCAGGGATTCCTTATTAGCTTTGTAGGTACTTTAATAGGAATAGGAGTAGGTTGGTTACTGTCAGAGGGTTTTATAAGTATTCAAAGTGTTTGGCAGTTGATTCCTTCTGAGGTATATAAAATTAATACTATTATAACAGAAGTAAAAACTTCTGATGTGCTGTTAATTTTTGTTTGTTCTCAATTAATTTGCTTATTCTCCTGTTTATTACCGGCATGGAGAGCACTAAAGGTGTCACTAAGGGAAAGTTTGTTATGCGAATAATGTTTTTTACAGTCAATTTAAATGAGAATCTTCTCTGTACGGAGGAAGGGGATAAAACAAAGAATATTTTGTTTTGTATATATAATGAATACATCTGAAATTTTAAGTATAAAATCTGTAAGCAAGAGTTTTTCCAAAGGACAGGAAACAGTGGAAGTGCTGAAAGGAATTAACCTTAAAATACAAAAAAAGGAAGCCATTTGTATTACCGGTGGGTCGGGAGTGGGAAAAAGCACTTTTTTGCATATTATAGGTACTTTGGATCGTCCAAGCGCCGGAGAAATTTTTTATTATGGAAAAAATCTAAATTTGGCAACAGATAAAGAATTAGCGGAATTTAGAAACCAAAGAATAGGTTTTATTTTTCAATTTCATTATTTACTTTCAGAGTTCAATGCCTTGGAGAATATTATGATTGCCGGACAAATAGGTGGAAAAACATTTAAGGCTGCAAAAGAGCGGGCGGAATATTTAACTGATATAATGGGAATAGCAGATCGTCAAAAACATTTTCCATCCGAGATGAGTGGAGGGGAACAGCAAAGAGTGGCGATTGCCCGTGCTCTAATGAATGAACCGGAGATCATACTGGCTGATGAACCAACAGGTAATCTGGATGCGGAAAATACAGTTAATATTTTAAATATTTTTTTTGAGC
>JANQSX010000027.1 GCA_028279085.1 Bdellovibrionales bacterium | reverse complement strand
AGAGTTAATAATTTCCATTGCAATTAAACCGGCATTTCTTAAAAACCAACTATCATTACGAAGAGCCTCCTGAACAACCGGATAAGCTTCTTCAGGATGCAAACGGGCTATACTTGTTAGAGCTTTCCAGCGAATAGACATCTCCTCTTTTTTAGAAAACACAAATTGCTTTAAAACATGGAAACTGAATGAATGATAACGGGATAAAGCCTGTTTCCTGTTCTCTAAGGGAAGACCTAAAATCATTCTGATATTATCTTGATCTTTTTTTGACACATAAACCTGCTTTACGGGGTAATTTATCCTGCTATTTACCGGCTGTGATACTCTTTGTTTTTCCAAAGTAGGTTTTTTATGCAAAAAAGGTTTTCTGCTTCTGGATAAAGATTTATGTCTATTGGAGGTCTGTTCTCCAAGCTGTCTGGTTAGTTTTACTTTTTCTTTTAAACTCATTCCGGAAGAAAACAAATCGGCCTTCCCTTCCAATGAGAAACACAAAATAAAAAAACCACAAATACCTAGCCTCATGTCTTTAAGTCTAAAGTCTAAAGTAAAGGTTTTGCAATATTTTATTTACTATATGGAGATGGTGCAGCGTATGCGTGTTTATAATAGCTGCGTCAAAAAACATAATGATAAATAATCAGGTACTTCTCTTAGAATATACAATATAGTTAAAGCGCAAATGTTTACATTAGGTATTGAATCATTTATTAAGGAAAATTTTTGGAAAAACCGGCTGGAAAAAAGCCGCTTGGCTTTCCTGGGGCATACCGCTTCCGTGGATCAAAAACTACAAAGCTCTATTCAACTTATTCAAGCCCACACTCCTTTAAAAATAAACTGCATTATCGGACCTCAACACGGCTTTAAGAGCACCAGGCAAGCCAACATGATCACCACAGAAGATGAAGCTTCTCAATCAACTGCAAACGATTATCCTATTTTCAGTCTGTATTCTGATAAAACCAGAAGACTCACCAAAGAAATGCTTTCCAACTTTGATGTGTTAATTGTGGACCTTCAGGATGTGGGTTGTCGGGTTTACACTTATCTCACGACACTTTTTTATGTGCTGGAGGATTGTAGCAAAGCTGGCAAAGAAGTATGGATACTGGATCGTCCTAATCCGGCAGGAAGGAAAATAGAAGGTTCTTTACTGAATGAAGAGTTTATGAGTTTTGTAGGAGCCGCTCCCCTTCCCATTCGTCACGGCCTCACTTTAGGGGAGGCAGCCCATTGGTATTGCTCCTTAAAAAATCTAAATGTTCAGCTTGAAATAATTAAAATGAAAAACTACCAGCCGGAAAAAAAACCTTGGCCTGACAATCTTATTTGGGTGCTCCCCAGCCCCAACATGGTGGATGAAGAGTGTGCCCGTTGCTATAGTGGCACGGTTCTTTTGGAAGGGACAAAAGTTTCCGAAGCGCGGGGAACGGTTTTCCCATTAAAGGCTTTTGGCTTCCCCGACATGAATACAGAGCATATCTTAAAATTAATGAATGAGTTAGCACCGGAATGGATAAAGGGGTGTGCTTTAAAAGAAGAGTTTTTTCAACCGGTGTTTGATAAGTTTCAAAGTCAAACCTGCTCCGCCATCCGGATTTACGCTAAAAAACCTTTTTATGAAGAAACCTTGTTTCAACCTTATCGTTTAGTGAGTCTTTTTTTAAAGTGTCTTAAAAAAACGCATCCTGATTTTGACTGGATAAGTCCACCTCCTTACGAATATGAATATGAAAAATTACCTATTGATATTTTGTCAGGAGATGATTTCTTGAGGCTTTGGATTGAAGATCAAAATGCTTCTGTTACGGACTTGGAAAATAAACTTTTACCGGATGAACAACTCTGGCAAGAACAAAGAAAAAAGTTTTTGCTTTACTAAGTTATTGCTATTCCGGCACACATTCGTCATTCCGGCGAAAGCCGGAATCCACCCTCAAGCACTTTTCTTTTGTTGATAATATTCTCTATGATATTCCTGAATATGTTTCTTAACTTCAGGACGCTGACTATATTCAATGTAATAAGCAAGTCTCTTCTTCCTTGGTTTCTTTCTTTGCATATAAGCTCTATGATAATCTCTTTTACGAGCTTTTAAACATTCATCCTTACCACAAGTGATACTTCTATTCGCCACCGGCTTAAACCTCTTCTTACAATAAAGACAAGTTTTCATGATAAACACAAAGCAGATGATCTTTTACGATCATCTGCTTCCCCAAAATTAAAAAAATTATTTAGTAAAAAAGAAAGCGGCGAAAGTGGAAAACATAATCACCGCTTCCTAACAGCCAGACAGAGAAGTAATTGAGGGTTATCCTAACACCGGCTAATTGTTTTACTGACAATCTACTTTTGTTTCGTGTTCAGTTATTTTTCCGTCATCCGTTGCTTGTATTATAGTATTCAAATTTGAAACATTCGTGTAAGCTCCTAACTTAAAGTTGTTCGTTCCTAGTGTGCAAGCTGCCGCGCTTCTTCCAGCTGTGGCACTGTGTGCTGTCCATGAATGACCTGATACAGCTTCACAGCTTTGCTTTGTATCATGGTTAGTATCATTTGTCCCATCATTACATACACCTGTTCCACCTGATATAAATTGAACTTCTGAAACCTGAAAACCAGAACAAACATCTGCCCCTGTGGCTAAACCTCCAAAACCAAAGAAACCTTTGTTTTTATAAATAGCGTTTGAATCTCTGTCTGTGCTAAGCCCAACAGCCGAGAAAGGATGACAAAAACTTGAATCTATAGCGTATTTGGCATTATACGCTTTATGACCACTTCCCACATCCGCTTTCATGGCCATTTTCACTGTATTTCTTCTATATCCATTATAAGAAGGGATGGCAATACTCACAAGCAATCCTATAAGCCCCACTGTCACCAATATCTCAACTAATGAAAATCCTTTATTGTTTTTCATATTTTTTCCTCCTTGATTTATTTGTTTTAATTTTTTTTAATTTCCTTTTGCTGGATTCCGGCCTTCGCCGGAATGACGAGCCTGCGCCGGAATGACAACTAAATCTGGAATGACGACCCATTAATGTTCCTCAGCTTCAACTCCTTTTGTTTGATAATGTTGTTTTAAGTTTTTAATTTTTATATTTGATTGGGCTTCGTTAATTTCGCTCTTCATGTGCTGAGAAAGTTCATAAAGATGATTCACCTTTTTGCATTCCTGAACTTGGTTATGCCAAAAGCGTCCAGACAGTGAGATCATTGTTATAAGAAGTCCCGTGTGTGCTAACACAAGAGCTGCAATAAACTTTTTATCTTTCTTATTCATATGTTCCTTTTTTGTTTTGTTTTCTCACTCACACTTGTTTTTTGTTTTGCTTTCTCTCATTCACATTTTTTTGTTTTCACTTATGCGTTCTTATTTCTGTTCATGCTCCCTTTTTTGTTTTCCAAGTTTGTGTGTTTACAAAAGTGCAGTTGCTCACAAATCCAGCTAATTTCAGCTAAAAATGAAAATGGAGTTTTTCACCAATAAACGCTATTTTGTAAGTGAATAGACTGAGAAAAAGGTGGTTTTGAGAGAGTAAAGAGCAGTTTTTAAAGATGAGTGTTTTTTAAAAAACAGGAGAGTAGATAGCGCTGGATTTTTTAAAAAAGAGCCTGTAAAAA
>JANQSX010000012.1 GCA_028279085.1 Bdellovibrionales bacterium | reverse complement strand
CCCAATTTGTTCTTTTTGTTTAATTTCTATCTACCTTTCTGTCTCATACTGAAACACTTCCCTCAATATGTTCTGTAACCTTAATAAAAAATATCAAATATTTCCATGCCTTATAACTCCCATACCCACTTCTTGCACTTATTATTAATAGAAAACTAAAAACCAAGGAGGTATAAAATGAACCAAATCAACTGCCCCGTTTGCGGCGCAAATCTCAACAAAGCAGGTCACACTGTCTTTTGTAAATGTGGATGGAGTAAATCTTTCAACAACAAAAAAATTATGGCCATGCAAAAACAAATCGCTAAAGGCATCTTTATTGCCGGCTTCGCACTGATGAGCTCTATCGTTTATATTGGAAACTGGGGCTCTCATTCCCTTTCCATCATCCCTTTAAAAGCCCGTCAATGGACCGGTCAATTAAATGAACAATCCTTTGATAGACTTAAAAATATGTGCATGGAATTGAAAAAATACAACTGTGTCGAAAAAGCTCACAGCTCTTTTTTCAACTCCTCTGATAACTTAGAAATTCTTGAACAACTTGGAGAGTTTCAATACAGAAGAAAAAAAATAAACCCCGCTTCTGAATCTTACAACCAGTATTTCACTAAAAAAGGCAGAAGTGTAAAAGCCGCTTACAACTATGCTCGTATTTTGGAAAAGCAAGGTCATGTTGACTCGGCTCTTTCTTACTACAAGTATGCTTTGAGTGTGAAGCCTAATAAGGTGCAAATCACTGTTATGCGCTCTTACATTGACCTTTTGATGAAGGCTGGAAAAAGAAGCAAAGCAAAAGCTGTGTTGTTAAAGTTCAAGCCTATCCTTAAAAGATCCAACTCCCTTGTACAACAAGAGTATGATAGGTGGAATAAAAAAGTAAATGGTTAATCCCTCTCTAAACTACAACCCCTCCTTATAACTAAAAAGCCTCTTCCCAAAAGGAAGAGGCTTTTTTTATTTATTCGTTATTACTGTAAACTGAAAACCATCAAAATGGCTTTCAGTATTCCGGCGAAGCTCGTCATTCCGGCGAAGGCCGGAATCCAGAGGAAGTTTCATGCATTACTGGATTCCCGTTTTCACGGGAATGACAAGAATTTTATGGAGTTTTATTGTCTTCTGTACTTAATGAATAAGGAACATGATTCACAAAAAAATTTAACCGAGGACAAAACTTCATTTTTAAGGAGCTGGAAACCGCTTTTTGAATAAAGTATCTCTCTCCATCCAAAGCTTTATATATTTCTTCAGAACAATCTTTTTCACTCATAACAGATAAAAACACTTTGGCTGATTTCATATCATTAGCTATAGAAGCCTCTTTAACGGAAACAAAACCCGGAAAAACATTTTTTCTTTTTCTAATAAAATATTCCATCAAAGTTTTTTGAAGATTTTTATTGATTTTCAAAATACGTCTGTTCATAAAGACTCTTTTTTTATTTCTGTTTGTACAAAACTTTCAATAGTATCCCCTGGTTGTAAATCTTTGTGTTGATGAATTCCAATTCCACATTCCTGACCTTCAGACACTTCCTTGGCAGATTGTTTAAATCTTCTTAAACTACTTATTTTACCTTGGTATATCACATTTCCTTCTCTCTTTAACCGAATTAAATGATGACTTGCTATCTTTCCTTTCAACACTTTACAACCGGCAATAACACCCACTTTGGAAATAGGAAATATTTGCTGAACTTCTGCCTGTCCTCCAAATGTCTCTTGAATCTCCGGATCCAGAAGACCAGCCATCATGGTTTCCACATCTTTCAAAAGATCATAAATAACTTTATATGATTTAACAGAGAGAGATTTTTCTTGAATTAACTTCTGAGCTTTCAAATCCACCGTCACATTAAAACAAAGAAGCACAGCAGAAGATGTGCTGGCTAACAATACATCATTTTCATTCACAGAACCTAAACTGGAATGAATAATTTTAGCCTCTACTTCTTCTGTGTTTAATTGTTCAATAGAATGTTTAATAGCTTCCATACTACCCA
>JANQSX010000262.1 GCA_028279085.1 Bdellovibrionales bacterium | reverse complement strand
GTTAACGGTTCAAAAAATAATTCATTGGAAGTATCATAATCTGTGGAAACGGTTTCCGGATTGGAATTAATCATCACTGTGGTATATCCCAACTTTTTAAGTTTTTTAACGCTTCTAACACAAGAATAATCAAATTCTATTCCCTGTCCTATGCGATTGGGACCACTTCCTAAAATCACTATTTTGTCTTTTGCTTTTTTTATTTTTTTTCGCGAAATTCCACTATTCCCCCAGTAGGTGGAGTAATAATAAGGAGTTTCAGAGAAAAATTCCCCGGCACAGGTATCCACCTGATAAAAAACAGGTTGGATATTGTATTTCCACCTCAGCTTACGAATATCTCTTTCTTTTTTATCAAACCAATAAGCTAACAAAAAATCCGGCACTCCCATTCGCTTAGCGGAAAAAAGTATTTCCGGTGTTAACTTCCGTGCCGTTTTTCTTATTCTGATTTCAAATTGCACAAAACAGTGAAATTGTTCTAAAAACCAAGGATCAATTTGTGTCCACTCGTAAATCTGCTGAACACTCTTCCCCTCTCTAAAAGCTTGAAACAGAGCATACATTCTTTGACTGTTAGGATAAGCTAATTGTTTCTCGGAAAAATTCATTTGAGCAAGAAGATGTTGATTTTTTTCTAAAGATACAAGAGCTTTTATAAAAGATTCTAAAAAAGTACGGCCGATTCCCATGACTTCCCCAACACTTTTCATTTGGGTATTCAGCACATCTTTTGAACCTTCAAACTTTTCGAAGTCAAACCGGGGGATCTTTACCACCACATAATCTAAAGCCGGTTCATAACAAGAGGGAGTACTACCGGTAATGTCATTTTGTATTTCATCCATCGTCAAACCTACAGCCACTAAGGAAGCAATTTTAGCAATGGGAAACCCGGTAGCTTTACTGGCTAAAGCGGAAGAACGACTGACCCGGGGATTCATTTCTATCACTAATCTTTCACGGGTTTTAGGATGAACGGCAAATTGAATATTAGCCCCTCCTGTTTCCACTCCTACTGCAGAAATAATTTTTTGTGCCTCATTCCTCATCTCCTGATACTCCCTATCAGAAAGAGTTTGTTGAGGAGATACAGAGCAGCTATCTCCCGTATGCACACCACAAGGATCTATATTTTCAACAGAACAAACCACAACAAAAGTTCCCACCTTATCCCTCATTACCTCCAACTCAAATTCTTTCCACCCCAAAAGGCTTTTTTCCACTAAAACTTCAGAGGTAGGACTTTCTTTTAAAGCGGTTATCAGTTTTCTTTCATATTCTTCCAGGGAATTAGCCACACCGCTACCTGCTCCACCTAAAGTATAATTAGGCCGCAATACAAGAGGAAAAGGAATCTCTTCCGCTACTTTCATTCCCTGTTTAAAATTTTTGACTAAAACACTTTCCGGATACAAGGCTCCTACATCCTTTAAAAGTTGTCTAAATTCCTCTCTGTTTTCCGCTTTACGTATCACTTCCGGACTAGCGCCCAACAACTTAATGCCTAGATTTTTTAACACCTTTTTTTTATCTAACTCCAGAGCTAAATTTAGAGCTGTCTGACCTCCTAAAGTAGGTATAACCGCAGAAGGTTTTTCCTGCTTTAAAATCCGCTCCACAAACTCAAGTTTTAACGGCTCAATATAGACACGAGTGGCCACTTCCGGATCTGTCATAATAGTTGCCGGATTGGAATTAATAAGTATAACCTCAAGCCCTTTTTGCATTAAGGCCTTACAAGCTTGAGTGCCGGAATAATCAAACTCACAAGCTTGCCCGATTACAATAGGACCACTCCCTAAAATCACTACTTTTTTTAAATCTTTGCTGTCAGGCATTGTGCTTTACTTTTTTTTGGTCTTGCTAATATTTTTGGTTCTTGTGTTCTTTGCAATTTTTGTTTTTACCGCTGACTTTCCAAGAGCGGAAACTTTTCCTGACTTTCCCAACTGTTTTATAAAAAAGTCAAACAGATCCACAGCTTCATGTGGACCAGGATGGCTTTCCGGATGAAATTGAATTCCTAAACATTTATCCTTTTCTGAAAAAAAACCTTCCACTGTTCCATCGTTTAAATTAGTGTGAGTAATCTCAACATGATCAGGCAGACTTTCTTTTTCTACAGCATAACCATGATTTTGACTAGTGACATATATTTTTTTCAAAAGTTTATCACGAACAGGATGATTACTACCTCGATGCCCGAATTTCAAGCGGTATGTTCTAGCTCCCAAAGCTAAAGACAAAATCTGATGCCCCATACAAATTCCAAAAATAAACAATTGTCCCAGAAGATTTTGCACTGTTCCTACCGCTTGCTTTACTCTCGCCGGATCTCCAGGTCCATTAGATAGAAGCAAGCCGGAAGGCTTCCAATTTAGAATTTCTTCGGCGGAAACACGCGG
>JANQSX010000259.1 GCA_028279085.1 Bdellovibrionales bacterium | reverse complement strand
ACAAGACTTTTTTGTAACAACACCCAATCTTTCCATTTTAAAATTAGAATGAGAGAAAAAAAGCTTCTCCCATTTAGTGGCATCTTGTTCTTTTAAAATAACAACCACTTCATATAACCTTTCCTGAAAAAGATCATAGTTTGTCTCTATTTCCATTCCCGCTATATGACCATGAGATTGATTATCATTACCATAACTCCCACCCTCCTCTTTTAAATCGGTCCGTCTATCTATCATCATACGAGCCAAAGTATAGGCTAGTCCAAATTTTCCCACTACAGAAATAGCTAAAGGAGAGGCTAATGAGAAGGCTTCTAACAATTGATGAGTAAAATCCTTACAGAGTTTTGGATTTAAAGAACCATGAAAAACCGGATCTTCATTAAAAAATTCTCCTGTCATTCCTTTGGAAAAAACCTGATGAGCACTGATAAGGTAAATAAAAGATGAATGAAAATTTTGTATAAATTGCCCAGGTACATTTAGAGAATCCTTAATGCCAATCATGGCTGTAGCCGGAGTGGGGCTGATGCCTTTATCTTTTGTTTCATTATAAAAACTCACATTGCCACTTACAACCGGTGTATCTAAAGAACGGCTGGCTTGAGCCATACCCTCTACACAAGCTACGAAAGAACTCATAACTTCTTTTTTTTCAGGAGAAGCAAAATTAAGACCATCTGTTAAAGCCAGAGGTTGAAATCCCCGTGCCGCTAATTGTAAGGCCGGTTCATATACCGTATCTTTTCCCCCCTCTAAACTGTCCATTCTCATAATATGAGGACGTCCACCCATACACAAAGCCAAAGCCCTTCCTGAATCTGGCAAACGAATCACACCAAAAGGAAAGGTGCAATCTTTTACTGTATTAGCTCTCACTCTCTGATCATACTGCTTGTATATAAACTCCCTGCTACAAGCTCTTGCATCTTTTAATAAGGAAAGCAAAAGATCAGAACAGTTTTTATCAGCCAAAGAACTTTTAGCATAACTAGCCTTTTCCGTTTGATACTGAGCAACCCATACACTATAGGGCCGACTGTAACGAGGGGCTTTTTCTGTTAAAAGTTGAGGGGCAATTTGAACTATACATTTTTCTTTCCAAAATAATTCTACATCTGATTCCGCTTTCAATTCCCCCATCACACAAACCGGTAATTCCCATTTCTCAAAAACTTCTCTCAACTCACTGTACTTATCCGGCTGAACTAATAACAACACTCTCTCCTGACTTTCCGAAAGTAAAATTTCCTCCGCTGTCATACCGGAATCTCTAAGAGGAACTTTATCTAAATACAATTTCATACCTAAAGCTCCCTTGGAAATCATTTCAAAACTAGAGCTAATTAAACCTGCCGCACCCATATCTTGAGCGGCCACCACTAGTTTCTTTCTCATAGCTTCCAAACAAGCTTCCATTAAAAGCTTTCCAAAAAAAGGGTCGCCTATCTGCACACAGGTTTTTTTATCTTCTTTTTTTTCAGTTTGTTTTTCACTAAAAGATTCACTGGCCATAGAAGCACCATGAATACCATCTCTACCTGTACGCGCCCCTACATATATTAATAGATTACCAGGGCCTTTTGCCTTGGAACTCATTATTTCATCCTCTGGACCGAAGTAACCCAAAGCCAAAGCATTCACCACCACATTTTCATTATAAGAAGAGTGAAATTCTGTCTGTCCGGTTACCGTAGGAATACCAATAGAATTACCATAACCGCCAATTCCCTGAACAACTCCATTAAGCAATTCCTCTGTATGCTCCACAGAAGGAGAGCCAAAACATAAGTAATTAGCTAGAGCCACAGGACGCGCGTTCATCACAAATACATCCCGCAAAATTCCACCTACTCCCGTTGCCGCCCCATGATAAGGAGTTATTTGTGAAGGATGGTTGTGGCTTTCAATTTTAAAAGCCACCTTTTCCCCTTGACCCAAATCAATGACTCCCGCATTTTCCCCCATAGCGCTCATTACTCTATCAGAATCAAAAAAAAGTTTCTTTAAATGAACAATTGAACTTTTATAGGAACAATGCTCGCTCCATAAAGCGGAAAACAAAGCCAACTCCAAACGGGAAGGCTCATGGTTAAGCAGCTCCTTAATCATTTCATACTCTTGATAACTTAAACGATAATGTTTTAAAAGTTTTTCCTGACTCTGTTCCATATTGTTCTTTTTTATACATGATAGTTTCTTTTTTGTCATTCCTGTAAATGTTCACTAATTCGTGTTTTAGCCCCCAGTTGACTATTATCTTCTTCAGTCATAATTAGTCAAAAACGAGTTCGGCTTTGTACACAGATGCGGCTGATTCCGGCCTACGCCGGAATGACGGCTCTGTGGCAAAACGCATGTCTGAGCTTTTTAGCTAATTATGACTGAAGAAGATATGGCTTCTACCTATAGACCACAACTATATTAATAAGCCCAAAGAGAGTAAAACAAAGATTTAAAAGCTTCTGTTACATAACTATCAGCAGAAACACGAGAGGACTGAGGAGCTACAGCCACAGTATGTATAGGATAATTAACAGGAAACAGTTTTGTAAACACACGCTGAGCACGATATATATGTAGATAAGAAGTAATTAACAATATATCTTTGCATTGCAACTCATTCACCCTTTTCCAACTTTCTCTGGCATTTCCATAAGTGGTTCTGGACACCTTTTCCAAAATAACATCTTCTTTATTCAAATCTCCATAAAAAGGCCACTGAGGGAAAATATCTCTTAAACTCACTTTAGAATGCACTCCGGAAATAATAAGTTTTCTGATAGAACCACGAGAGAGTAAATCAAACCCCTCTCTAATCCTTCCCGCCCCACCGGTCAGCACCACAGCACAGTCCGCTTTATAGTCCTCATCCCAGGCTGTAATATTTTGTACGGATACCCGCCTCAACTCTAATAGAAAAAAGAAAGAAAAAACAAAGCATAATACGAGAAAAAGAATAATCCCCGTAAAACGCCAAAAAGAGGAATGTGATTGTTTCATATTAAACTGTTTCAGTTTTTATTCAATTTTAAAAAGCCTGAGCAAAAGCCTGAGCACATCTGTTAGGAACAGGAGTCGTTATTTGTCTTATGATATTGTCATGAATGGTTTGTGTTTTTTGCATACCCACCATTTTCGGCCTTAAACCTGTATCTAAAGCATCCGAATGAAGTGCGTGATTTATTGCAGTTTGAACCCCTGCAGTAAGTATTTCACCCGTTGCCCGATACACCATCGTTAAAGCTAATACATGACCTTTACTGGCGATGTCTTTCAACTTGTTCAACCAAAGCTTTGCTTCTTCCACACGCTCCAATTCCTCATAAAAATCATATAACTCTCTCATAGCTTCCACATCCTCACTTGCCGCTTTCTTTAGTAATTCTTCAGTATAAGGCCGCATGGCTTCTT
>JANQSX010000221.1 GCA_028279085.1 Bdellovibrionales bacterium | reverse complement strand
TGTATTGAGTTCTTTTTTTAGTCCGGCAGTTAATAACTTCCTATCAACAGAATTACGGTATTTCGGCATTTTAATGTTTTTAACATGCTTTAAGGCTAGATTATGGACTAAAGGTCTGGATGCTTGAATAAGAGGCATTTTAGAAGGAGTGGGTTCATTACCTTCGGCCCAGGCTAAAGATTCCGCTTCATTTTTTTTAGCAAACACAATGGAACAGAATAAATAAACAGACATGGCCCCCAAAGCCAGCCCGGCCAATAAAAAAATATCATCAAATCCCATAAATTAAGCCTTTCTCCCTTTTTATATGGACTTATAGTAAAAAATATCGGAAATCAGACTTTTCAACATAAGAAAAATTGGAGTCAAATCACATATAATGCCAGATATATTTTCTCATCTTAGTTACGGTTTTATTGGAGCAGGCTCTTTATGCCAGGCTTTATTACAAGGTTTTTTGCAAAAGACTCGACTGCCAAAAGAAAGAATTTTTTTAAGTTCTCGTAATTTAAGTCGTTTAAACAAAGTGTCTGAGCGGTTTTCAGTAAGAGCTGTTTCCGGTAATGAAGAATTGGTGGCTGGTTCTCAATTGGTTTTTTTGTGTATAAAACCGGAAGATCTTGTGTCAGTTGTTGAACCCTTATCTAACCAGTTTAATCAACATCATACTCTTATTAGTTTTCTCGCCGGTGTTCCTTTAAGTGTATTGAAAAAACTACTTCCGCAGGTGAATCGTTTAGTTCGTGTAGTTCCTAATACAGCGGCCAGTGTGGGAGAAGGTATCTTTGCTTATAGTTTAAATCAATCCGATTCCGGTTTGGAATCTTTTATAGAAGAACTTTTTTCTCCTTTGGGACCGGTTTTAAAAATGCGTGAGGAAAACTTAAGTGCTTTCACTGTAGCGGCCAGCTCCGGCTTGGCTTTTGTATTAGAGTTTATGCAATATTGGAATGAATGGTTGGAAAATCATCAATTTTCTCCTCAATTGGCACGCCAGATCAGCACTCAAACTTTTTTAGGGGCTTCTTTATTGGCAAAAGAGTTTCCTAAAAAATCTCTTTCTCAACTACAATTACAGGTGGCATCAAAAAGAGGAATGACAGCCGAAGGTCTTAAGTCTTTGAACGAGAATCAGATGGATTCTATTTTGCATTATGCTTTTGAGAAATGTGCTTTACGAGAAAAAGCATTACGCAAGGAATAAGTGTTGGATTTATAAAAAAAAATTTTTTAGTCTTCCAATTGAAGCGGGAGGCTTGGGTTTTTATTACTGTTCGATAAAAACCAGGTGGGGACAAGGATGTTCTCTTTTATTCCGCTCAATGGATTGAGCTTTTTTATTAAGGTGGAGTTATGAAGTTCAATCCAAGTGATGTCTTAACAAAAACTTTTACACGTAAACTTTTAGGTGGTTACAATTCTACAGAAGTGGCGGACTTTTTACAGTCTGTTGCCGGTGAATTGGAAGAAAAAAGTCGGGAGCAGGAAGAGCTTTCCGATAAACTTCGTGAAAAAGAAGCTTCTATTCGTGAGTATCGTGAACGAGAAGAAATTTTAAGAGATACTATTGCTTCCGCTCAAAAAATGGCTGTTAAAATCAAGCAGGATGCGGAAAAAGAAGCTCATTTTATTATGGAAGATGCCAAGCAGAAAGCAGACATTATCGTACAAGATGCCAGAGATTCTTTAAAAACAGCTTATCAAGATTTATCGGATTTAAAAAGAATCCATATTCAATTAAAAAATACATTAAAATCTGTTCTGCAATCTCATCAGGATCTATTGGATCAAGACCCTATTCACTCTCTTTTACCAAGTTCTTTTCAAAGCCAAACTTCTTCCTCTTTAATAGAGAAAAAAGTGGATGAGTCTTTAAACAAAGCTGCTCAATCAAAGGAATCTCTTTGAGCTTTTTAAATGTTGTAGTGCTTTTTCTTTTTATTGTAACTTTTCAGAGTTCTTGTGGTTTGTTTGGTGATTCCACAGTTGGTGATGAAGATCCTGATGATGGTAAAAATGTTCTTGATCTTGAAGATGCTGTTGAATGTTCTGATAGCGCCCGGTGTAAACAGCAATGTAACAAGCTGTTTACTACAGATGCTTCTCTTTTAGAAAAGTGTTTGGATCAAAAATCCTCTGATATAAGTCAAATAAATGCCGCTTTTGCCCCTATGGAAAAAGCGAATTGGGAGGCAGTTAAAGCACTACCCTTAGCGTTTTTAGTGGATTTTGATGAAGATATCTGGCCGAAATATGCTGGTATAAATAGAGTAAAAGCCAGAGAAATGCTTTTATGGGTGGCAAAAAATGATGATATAGCTGATCTATTAGATGAGGATCATAATGTTTTGAGAAATGCTTTCAGTGCTTTAGGTTCTTCTTCGTATGATAAAAAGGTTCAGGCGGGTATGATAGAAGATGTGGATTTAGAAGAAAATCACACCTTTTTTGAAGTCAGTGTACATAATAATAATGATAAAGCCTTTAGGGCTGCTCATGAACTTTTAAAAGAGGAATGTGGAGAAAATGATAAATTGTGTGTTAAAAAAGTATATTGTGATATTGGGCACGATCCGGTGTTTGGAACATTAAAAAGATTGGAATTGGGTGAAGATGCGGACTCGGATGGTACTTTGAACAGAGACGATTGCTCTTAAGTAATTATCATACCGTACTGGCTTCGGAATCCAGTAAATTGGGTTCTACGCAACACGGATAAAGTGCGTCCTTCCCGCGCAGGCGGGAATCCAGTAAACTGAAAGCCATTTTGATGGCTTTCACTATTCCGGCGAAAGCCGGAATCCCAATAAAAAGCAAACAAAAGTCCTAATTTTCCATTAGTCTTAATTTTCCTCTTTTACTTACCGAATTATAAAATAATGAAGTTAAAATTATTTATCCTTTCAGCAGGACTTTTTAATATTATTTTAATATCGCTGTTTTTTTTCTCTTCTTGCGG
>JANQSX010000190.1 GCA_028279085.1 Bdellovibrionales bacterium | reverse complement strand
GATCCTCTGAATACCTATATTGAGGATAGTGTGCAAATCGGTCAGGGCAGTGTAATTTATCCTGGAGTGTATTTAAAAGGGAGAACAAGTATCGGACCTTTTTGTGCGATAGAGCCACATAGTTTTGTGGCGGATAGTTTAATTCATAAATTGGTTTTGATCAGAGCCGGTTCTTATTTAGAATCGGTTGAAGTAGGTATGCAATCTGTAATAGGTCCTTATGCCCGTTTGAGACCGGAAACAAAAATAGGGGAAAACTGTCGGGTGGGTAATTTTGTAGAGATGAAAAAAACCCGTTTCGGTTCCGGGTCTAAAGCGAGTCACTTAAGTTATTTAGGTGATGCAGAAGTGGGAGAAGATGTAAATATTGGTTGTGGAACAGTAACTTGTAATCTTAATATGGATGGGAAAAAGTATAATACTCAAATTGGTGACAAGGTGTTTATTGGCAGCGGCACTCAGATGGTGGCTCCGGTTAAATTAGGAGACTGTTCAGCGACGGGGGCCGGTTCTGTCATTACCAAGGATGTGCCTTCGCAGGCTTTGGCTTTGGAAAGAACTCCTCAAAAAAATTTGGAAAACTATTTTTTGAGGAAGGAAAAAAGTATAAATGGCAAAGAGGAGTAAGTTAGTTTTGACTGTAAAGAAAAATGCTTTTACATTAAGTTAGGTAGTATCTATCCAGTCAGAACCGGCTCAAAAGCTCAGACATGCGTTTTGCCACAGAGCAACTGAAAGCCACTTTGGTGGCTTTCAGTCCCGCGAAGGCGGGAATCAGCCGCCCTGTGTTCAAAGCCGAACTCGTTTTGACCCGGTTCTGACTGGATAGATACAAGATAGAAATCATTTTTTAAAAGGGTGCATTTTTATGGCTGAGTTAAACACAAAACAAGAAGCAGCTTTGGATTATCGGGTTTGTAAAGAAGCGATGAATAATCCAAAAAGAATGAGAGAGTTAAATAATTGGGGTCGGGAAGAAATTCGTTTGGCGGAAAATGAAATGCCAGGACTTATGGCATTAAGAAAAGAGTATGCTCAGTCCAAGCCACTTAAGGGAGCACGTATTACCGGTTGTTTACACATGACGATTCAAACAGCCGTTTTGATAGAAACCTTAATAGAATTAGGCGCTCGCGTAAGATGGAGTTCTTGTAATATTTATTCCACACAAGATCATGCAGCCGTCGCTATGGCTCAAGCCGGAGTACCGGTATTTGCCTGGAAAGGGGAAACGGAGGAGGAATATTGGTGGTGTATTGAAGAAACAATAAAAGGTTGGGGACCGGATGGTTTTGATCTCATTTTAGATGACGGAGGGGACTTAACCAATGTTATGCACAAACCGGAGTATAGTCACCTTATGAAAAAAGTGGTGGGTATTTCAGAAGAAACAACTACAGGTGTTAGAAATCTGGAGAGATTGCATAGAGAGGGGTTACTTAAAGTACCGGCTATTAATGTGAATGATTCAGTCACTAAATCCAAGTTTGATAATTTATATGGGTGCAGGGAATCTCTAGTGGATGGAATCAAAAGAGCTACTGATATTATGTTGGCGGGAAAAACCGCTTTAGTAGCAGGTTATGGTGATGTGGGTAAAGGTTCCGCTCAAAGTCTTCGCTCTTATGGCGCTCGTGTTCTTATCTCTGAGATCGATCCTATTTGTGCTTTGCAGGCCAGTATGGAAGGTTATAGTGTAGTTCGTGTGGATGATGTTGCTGAACAAGTGGATATTTTTGTTACTGCCACCGGTTGCAGGGACATTATAGTAAAAGATCATTTTTTAAGAATGAAGAGTGGAGCTATTGTTTGTAACATAGGACACTTTGATTTGGAAATAGATATGGAGTGGTTAAATAAAAACAGTGAAAAAAGAACAGTAAAGCCGCAAGTGGATTTACATCGTTTTTCAGATGGACGGGAGATTATTGTATTGGCGGAGGGGCGCCTGGTGAATTTAGGTTGTGCCACCGGTCACCCGTCTTTCGTGATGAGCAATTCTTTTTCCAACCAAGTATTAGCTCATATAGATTTATGGAAACAAAAGGAAAAATATACAACGGGTGTGTATCGCTTGCCTAAAAAACTAGATGAAAAAGTGGCACGCCTGCATTTAGATCAATTGGGAGTTGCGCTAACCTGTTTGTCCGAAGTACAGGCGGAATATTTGGGTATTGATTTAGATGGTCCTTATAAACCTAATGACTACAAATATTAAATAAGCTGCTTATTTCCTACACTGATGTCCCATGCGAAAATGATAGGCGCAGTTTTTTGAGCAAGTCATTAAATGTTCTATTTTTTTATTGATACAATGTTTACAAACTTTAGTGTGTTTCTTGCAATGTGCGCATTTTATTTTCCGGCCCGCAGCTTGTCCGCAATGCGGGCATAAAGCGTATTTTTGAGATGGGTTTAAACTTTGATCAACAGCAACACGATGATCAAAAACAAAGCATTCTCCTTCAAAACTTTTATTAGAAAAAATCTTTAAATAATGGATAATTCCACCTTTTAGTTGATATATCTCTTTAAATCCTTGTTTTTCCATTTCTGTTATGGCTTTTTCACAGCGAATGCCTCCTGTACAGTACAGTAATGTTTTTTGTTCTTTTGGCAACTCAACAGATTGCAGTTTTTTAGAAAATTCATTAAACTCTTTCAGTCCCAAATTTTTTGCTTTTTTAAATTGTCCTAATTCTATCTCATAATCATTTCTAATATCTAGAATAGTTACTTTCTCTTCGTTCAGCATAGCTTCCCATTCTTCCGGTTCCAGATCATGGAAACCAAAGGAAGCGGATTTTCCAGGTTTTCCAAAAGTAATAATTTCTTTTTTTGTTTTTATTCTCAATTTTTTAAAGGCGGGAATGGTGGACGGGGATCTTTTGTAGAATAAATCTTCTAGCCCTTTTTGTTTTTCTATAAATTGTAAGTAATTATTTATATTTTCTTTCTTACCGGAAAGGGTGGCATTAATTCCCTCTTTACTGAGTAAGATTAAACCTACAATATTATTCGTAGCCCCTTCTTTTATTAATTCTTTATGTATTTTGCTTAATTCTGTTTTGGAAAAAGAAACAAAACGATAAAAACTCACTATTTGGAATTCTTCATCCGGTTTTGATTGCATAGTCATTTATATCTCCTTACTTTTTAGACTTTTGAAAGAAGATTTGCTTACTTTTTAATTAAGGATATTAAACAGGTTATCTTTGATCTTTTTTACAAAAATCTTAATACTTGTACAAGTTATTTTTTATGGAATGAATACCGGGTCGTTATTTACTATAGCTCTTCGTAAAGTTCTAGTAAGACTCTCTATAAATCCGTTTTGTCTTTCAATATGATGGTTTGTATAATTTACTATATAGTAAACACCTTTATATAAAATTAGACCTATCCGGAAATTTCCTACTCCCTTATTACCCATAATCTTTATTTCAAACAAGCTTTTCTGGTCTCTTAGTTTTTTTATACCGGTCGAGTTACTAATACCTAATACAGGGCCTTTTAGTAAAGCGTTTAAGCTTTTTGAAATTCTTACATCTGCTCTTCTCTGATTGATCATCTGCACCATATCACTGGAGAAGATCACATGAAAATCATGATCACTGGCTGTAGGTTTAACAGTATAGATTTTATTTGCTTCAATAGGTGTATTATTATCTACAATTAGGTTTAATAAATTATCTGATCTTTGTTGAGATACAGGGGAGCTATTAGGTTCTGGTCTGGTTCTTTCCCGGGGAGCAACTAATAGTTCCTCCAATTGCTTCACTTTTTCCCTTAGAGCAATAAATTCAGCTTGAGAAAGAGATTCCTGACTTCCTCCCCATTTATCCATGAGTTGCCAAATGTCTCTGATAAGCACATTAAATGTTTCATTGTTATTTATATATCTATGCTCTTCTAACAGTCTTTCAGCTTTTATTGCCAAGGCCATAGTCATTTCTTCTTTGAATCTAAATGCAGTTGGACATAGGGGATTACTATTTGAATTCCAATGTAAACTTATTGAAAAAAGAAGAAGTAAAATAATTTTCAATTGTAGTAATGAGCCTGATAGTTTTTTCATATAAGATAATAGTGCAAATTGTGTTCCTTGAAAATTCAGTAGATATTCTAAAGAAATACAGTTTTTATGATATAAAAATTGACTTATTTTTTTACGTTTATGAACTTTTTACATAAGGTTTTATGTTGTTTTTTACAGTGAAGTGTTGTTTTATATATTGAGTAAGAGAAAAGTTGTTTTTTATAATTGAGTGTAGAAAAATGAATGCAGTTAAGAAAGATCAAAAATTTATATTTATTACCGGTGGTGTGGTTTCCTCTTTGGGGAAAGGATTACTATCTGCCAGTTTGGGCTCTTTATTAGAGGCGCAAGACTATAAAATTACCCTTATTAAATGTGATCCTTATTTGAATGTGGATCCGGGAACTATGTCACCCTTTCAGCATGGAGAGGTTTATGTGACGGAGGATGGAGCGGAAACGGATTTGGATCTAGGGCATTATGAAAGGTTCACTAATGCTCCTCTCAGAAGAGAGAATAGCATTACTACCGGTCAAATATATGAAAGTGTTATTTTGAAGGAAAGAAGGGGAGATTACCTGGGCAACACAGTGCAGGTCATTCCTCATATTACGGATGAAATAAAATCCCGTATTAAAGGTGCTGCTTCCGATACTTCTCTTGGTGAAATAGTGATTGTGGAAATAGGGGGAACTGTAGGAGATATTGAGGGGCTACCTTTTATTGAAACTATTCGTCAGATGAGAGTGGACTTAGGTTTCAAAAATACTGTTTTTGTTCATCTTACTTTGGTGCCTTATTTATCGGCTTCCGGAGAGGTGAAGAGTAAGCCTACCCAGCACTCGGTTAAGGCATTAAGAGAAGTCGGTATTCAACCGGATTTTTTGATTTGTCGGAGTGAAAAAGCGATCTCCAATGAATTGAAGAAAAAAATCGCTTTATTTTGTAGTGTTAAAGAGGAGAATGTTATTGCTGCTCCTGATGTAGGAACTATTTATGAACTTCCCTTATTTTTACAGGAGGAGGGTTTTGATCAAAAAATCATTAGTCGTCTTTCTCTTCAAAAGAGAAATTCAAAGATGGATATTTGGAAAAACATTGTGTCCACTATTCATCAACCGGAACATAGTGTGTCTATCGGTTTGGTGGGGAAGTATGTGGAATTAAAAGATAGCTATCAGTCTATTCATGAGGCTTTAGTTCATGGAGGGGTGGCCAATAAAAGTCGTGTGTTAGTTAAATATATTGATTCGGATGCTTTAACGAAGAATAACCTCAAAGAGAAATTAGAAGGTTTAGGCGGTATATTGATCCCTGGGGGTTTTGGAGAAAGAGGTGTAGAAGGTAAAATTAAGGCTGTTCAATATGTGAGAGAAAATAATATTCCATTTTTCGGTATTTGTTTTGGAATGCAAATGGCTCTATTGGAGTATGCTCGTCATGTTTGTGGTATTGCGGATGCAGACAGTGGTGAATTTGAGGAGTTTCGTTCTAAGCCTATAGTAAATAAAGTGATTGATTATATGGAAGGGCAGTCAGAAGGGCGGAGCAAAGGAGGTAGCATGAGGTTAGGTTCTTATGCCTGCCATTTAAAAAAAGACAGCCTGGCCAGTGCTATTTATAAACAAGAATGTATTTATGAAAGACATCGTCATCGATTTGAATTTAATAATAAATTTAAAAAATTATTTGAAAAAAAAGGAATGGTTTTTTCCGGTATTAACAAACAGAAAAACCTTATGGAGATTGTTGAGATACCAAAACATCCCTGGTTTTTAGGAGTACAATTTCATCCGGAGTTTCAATCTAAACCTTTGAAGCCACATCCGCTTTTTTCCAGTTTTATTTCCGCGGCTTTACAGCGGCAGGTATCTTGTCGTTCTCGTCTTCGGCGGAATAATAACTCCACTGACCTTATGTCATTTCAGACTTGATCTTAGGAAACAAAGGAGGCAGTTCTTGGATTTTTTCACCGGCTTTAGGGAAGTCGCCTCTTTCAAAATATTCCAGTGGCCATTTATCAGGGCAGGATAAACTTTTTAGAAGCTGATCCATCTTTTTGGGCATTACCGGTTTTAGCAAGGCCGCAGATAAATATAAAATTTCCAATGCCGTTCGTAAAATATCAGCTGTTTCTTTTTTATCTTCTTTGATTTTTTTCCAAGGGGCCTGTTGTTCTAAAAATTTATTTGTTTCATTGAGTAGGTTGATAATTTTTTCTAAAGCTAAATGAGGTTGTAAAGTTGAAATATTTTCTTTAACGGATTTTGCTGTTTGGATGCCTAGATTCTTTAAGGGTTCCATTTTCTTGTTATTGCTTATTTCAGGGATTTGAGAATCAAAATGTTTGTGAATCATTGTACTTGTTCGTCTGAGAAGATTACCTAAGTTATTAGATAAATCCTCATTGATACAACGAGTAATAAGATCATGAGATACAGGAGCATCTTTTCCTACCGGAACCCCTCTCATTAAAAAATAACGTAAGTTATCGGAATTATATATTTTTAATAAATCTACAGGATCCATAATGTCTCCTGTGGATTTGCTCATTTTTTCTTGAGATTGATTAAGAAGCCAGCCATGTGCCAGTATAGTTTTAGGTAGTTTTATACCTAAGGCCATCAGAAGACAGGGCCAATATACACAGTGAGTGATTAAAATGTCTTTTCCTATCAAATGTAAAGCCCCTGTTTTTACCCACCATTTTTCAAAATCTTCCTTTCGCTCTGTTTGTTGATAACCAACTCCTGTGGCGTAATTAAGTAGAGCGTCCACCCACACATAAGTTACATAATTGGGATCAAAAGGAATTTCCACACCCCATTCCAGGCGGCTTTTAGGCCGGCTGATGCATAAGTCCTCTAAAGGATTTTTTAAAAAACCCAGTATTTCATTTTTTCTATAAGAGGGCTGAATAAAATCCGGATTTTTGTGAATATGTTCAATCAAGAGTTCTTGATAAGCGGACATTTTAAAGAAATAGTTTGTTTCTTTTATTTTAGTAACTTCTTTTCCATTAGGGGATTTTCCATTCACTAAATCTTTTGAGGTATAAAAAGTTTCTTCACTGGTACAATACCATCCTTCATAAGTGGATTCATATATTTGCTTGTTATCATATAATTCCTGCAAGCATTTTTGGACAGCTTGTTTATGCCAACCGGCGGTTGTCCTAAAAAATAAATCATAAGAAATATCCAATAATTTCCATGTGTTTTCAAAACTTTTGGCCATAATATTGCAATAATCCTGCACAGGTACATTTTTTTGTTTTGCGGATTGGTTGCATTTTTGGCCGTGCTCATCGGTCCCGGTCATTAAAAAGGTTTCATACCCTATTAGCCGGTGATAGCGATTCAAAACATCAGCCAGTACAGTAGTATATGCCGTTCCTAAATGAGGTTTGTCGTTAATGTAGTAAAGTGGAGTTGTGATGTAAAAATGGTTCATTGTTTTTTGTTTTAGTTCAAAAAGGCTGACTTTTCAGACTATGAAAAGGCTTTTTCACTCTCTTTGCGTTTTATACTTAGAGTAGCCGGAAGTTAATAAAATGTTCAAACCGGACTAGTATAAAGGCACTGAAGGGAACAATTCAAGAATATAAAAGGGCTTCCATCTTGAAATTTCTATATTTCAGGCAATGTTTCTTCAATAGAGCTTTGAAGCGGAATTTTGAGATCAAAATAGTATAGAATATGTTGAAAATAAAAAATTGAGGTAATAGTTTTGCAGTGTTGCAAAAAAAATATTGCCATAATAGGTATTTATTGCTCAAACTTTAAGCTTGTTATACAGGTAGTATTTTGGAAGACACGGAATTATTAAATTACTGTCTGACATGGAGGAATTTGTTATGCCAACTAAGAAAAAGAAAATAGTAAAGAATCTTAAAGCGGGTCAGAAAAAAAAGGTGGGAAGCGGTAAAGTGAAAGCGACAACTGCTGCCGGTGGGAAAAAGGCTTCCAAAGCAAGTAAAAAAGTGTCCGGTAAAAAGAAAGCTAGTTCTTCTGCCGTTGTTAAAAAAGCTTCAACTAAAAAACCAGTGAGTAAAGTAACAAAAAAAGAGAAGAAAGTTTCACCTGCAAAACCTGCAAAGGCTTCAAAAAAAACGGCAGCGGTAGAGAAGCAAAAAAAAGTTTCAACTAAGAAATCAAAGGTGTCGGCTAAGAAGAGTGCGATTAGTAAGAAAGAAGAAAAATTAAAACAGGAAAATGAAAAGAAGTGGGAGAACTTTTATAAAAAAGCAAAAGATGTTAAAGCTTCTGTTTTTAAAATTTCCGGTTCATTTCAGGCCAAAACCCCTTTGAAGCACTCGGTGTTTGGCTGGGGATGGATCATCAGCAATAGAAATGATCGGTTGGAAGTGATTTTTAAGGATAAAGTTAGAATTCTCTTATCCAACCAGATATTGGCGCAGAAAGGGAAAGCGATTACCAATAAGGCTCGCAGTACCAAGTGATATGTATTTTTTAGGAGTTTTTGAGTCATTTTATCGTAAGAGTTTTCCAACTGATAATGAGGTTTTTTAATTATGTCCAAGTCTGAATTAGTTCAGTTTGATGGTCAAATTGTAAAAGTGTGCTCTAATGGTTTGTACGAAGTGCAACTTGATAATAAAGATATTGAAGTATCAGCTCGTTTGTGTGGTAAGATGCGTAGGTATAATATTCAAGTTGTTAATGGGGATAAGGTGACTGTTGGGTTTTCTCCTCATGATTTTACATTGGGGTTGATAATATACAGATACCGTTAGTGTATTTAATGAAAATATCCGGTTTTTTAAATCTCGTTTAGGCGAGGCTAAACTCCCGCAAGGGAGTTCTTGTTTACTGAGGAATGAATATGGCAAAAACAAAGCGGAAAAAATTGGTAATAGTGGAGTCTCCGGCAAAGGCTAAAACAATCAGCCGTTTCTTGGGTTCAGAGTATATGGTGGAGTCCTGTATGGGGCATATTAGGGATTTACCAAGTTCTTCCAAAGAACTGCCGGACAATATTAAAAAGAAGCCCTGGGCGCATTTTGGCGTGGATGTAGAAAATAACTTTCACCCTTTTTATTGTATTCCGGGGGAGAAAAAAAAGGTGGTGAAAAAATTAAAGAGTCAGATCAATTCAGTGAATGAGTTGATTTTAGCTACGGATGAAGATCGGGAGGGAGAGAGTATTTCCTGGCATCTTCAGGAAATTTTAAAACCAAAGGTTCCTGTTAAAAGAATGGTTTTTCACGAGATAACAAAAGCGGCCATTGAAGAAGCTTTGAAAAACTTCAGATCGGTAGATAACAATCTGGTTCAAGCTCAAGAAGCCAGACGCATTCTAGATCGTTTAGTGGGTTATAGTATTTCGCCGGTTTTGTGGAAAAAGGTGACCAGAGGACTTTCAGCCGGTCGTGTGCAATCTGTGGCTGTCTCTTTGGTGAGTGACAGAGAACTGGAAAGATTATCTTTTGAAAAGAGCGTTTATTGGGATTTAGAGGCGGAACACAAACATAAAGGTTCCGGTGCTTTTAAAAGTCGGTTAATTTTACATAAGAGAAAAAAGCTGGCACGCAGTGCTGATTTTGATAGCACTACAGGGAAATTAAAAAAGACTGATGTATTGATAATGAGTGAAGCGGAAGTTTTGAAATTAAAAAAGAGCTTAAATGGAAAAGATTTTCAAGTTAAAGAAATAGAGAAAAAACAAGTTACAAGAAGACCA
>JANQSX010000163.1 GCA_028279085.1 Bdellovibrionales bacterium | reverse complement strand
TTTTTATCCCATGCAGTTTAAAGAGGCACATCCTTTTCAGGTGGAATTGGCGGGAGTCTCCGGTTTTTGTACCCAGTGTGATTTAGCAAAATCATTTGTTCATTTTTTACTTAAGCCGGAGGTTCAAAATATTCTCACTCAAAGAAATTATATGTTGCCGGTTGTTTCGGCTGTGCCAAAAACTCCTTTTATACAAACACTTCCAAAGTTAGAACTGATTCAATATGATAAATGGGATTTGTTTTTAGAGAAAAAAGACCAGTGGCTTAATAAATGGGATCTTTTATTGAAAGCGGGTTTAAAGAAATGATTGTGATTTTTTCCGGATTCCGGATCAAGTCCGGAATAGCGAATTCGCATTGTGATAATAAATAAAAAAAATGAATATAAATAAAACAAACTTTTTGTCCATTATTATTATAGCGCTAGTGCTTTTTCCGGTTTTTGTATTTCTTTTTAAGATTCCGCTTTTACATTTCCCCATTTCTTCTGATTGGATTAATGTCTTATTGCTTACTTTATTACAGGCTAGTTTGAGTGCGCTTTTTTCTATATTTTTTGGAATATTCGGAGCTTTAGGACTTTGTGCTTTTTCTCATTATAAACATAAGTGGATTTTAGAACTCTTTTGTTTATTGCCTGCTCTTCTTCCTCCTTTGGTGAGTGTGTTGGCCTGGGTTAATTTTTCAGAGAATTTTTTCCATTTTCCTTTTTCTTTTTCTTTTGTTTTGGTGGTTCATGTGTTGATGAATGTAGGTTTAGTTTCTGTCTTTTTTTCTCGTTTGTTTTATTCTCAAACCGGAAATTTATCAACTTGGGCGTTTTTACATAATATTTCCCGTTTTGAATTTTTAAGAAAAATATTATTTTTTGAATTTAGAAAAGATGTAATGCTTATTTTTTTACTTGTCTTTTCTTTTTGTTTTACTAGTTTTTCTGTTCCTTTATTGGTAGGAGGAGTAAGTGGTCAGACTTTAGAGGTGTTTATCGCGGAAAAGTTAAAAGATCCCGCTACCTGGCCGGAGGCTATGACTTTATTTATAATAGAAACTTTTTTTATTTTTTTATTTTTCACTTTACTCTATGGTCGGATGGAAAAGAGGGGGCAGCTTGTACAAGGACAATATCAACTGCACCTACTACCTGCCCTTTCTTTTTTAGTTTTGCCGATTTTACCATCTATTTTGGTTTTTTTCGGATTAGGAGATGTTTTCTATTCTGATAAAGTTTGGCAGGATCTTCTTTTGATAAAAGAAACTGTTTTTTCTTACTGGGTGAGCACTTTATTTGTAGGTATGGGAACGGGTGTTTGTATTTTGTTTTTGTTATCTCTGGTGACTTTTTGTTTAAGGGATCTTTTCTTACGTCGGTTTTTAGTGGCCTATGCCAGTTCATCTGCTGCTTTTATGGGGTTTGCTTTTTTATTGATTGGTTCGGATGGATCGATGATGGTTTTACTTAAATGGTCTTTAGGTTTAAGCCTTCTGTTTTTACCGGCTCTTTATCGTTTAATGGGGGAATCTATTATAAGTAGATTGAAAAATCAGGTGCGATTAATGGATTTGATGGGAGCGGGACGATTTTTAAGCTTTAAAGTGATTTGGCCTCAGTGTGCAAGTGCTTTTTTTTTTCTTTCAGGAGTAGGAGCTTTTTGGGCTTGTGGGGATTTTGCCTATTCTTCCATTGTAGCCGGTGGACAAGGACACTTAGCTTTACTTATCCAGGATTTGTTCGCTTCTTATCGTTTTGAGTTAGCTACTGTTTTAACATGGCTCTTAATTTTAAGTGCTGTTGTTTGTTTTTCTTTATTTACGGGGGTGGCTTTTG
>JANQSX010000147.1 GCA_028279085.1 Bdellovibrionales bacterium | reverse complement strand
GTGAACCAATAGGTGCTTTTATCATAGATGCCGGCACATGCAGTTTTGAGGAGATGGTGAATAAAGCCTATAAGAAGTCCTGTGAATTATTTACTTGAATCCTGATTTTTTTTTGTATATCGTAAAAAATCCTTTGACAAAAAATCAACATGGAAATAAACGAACCATGAAATAAGGACGTATAATGACGGTCGGAAAGGTCTATTCTTTAGATATGGGTACAGGCGAAAAGAAAACTAAAGCGCAAATTCAAAGAGAACAGGTATTGTCCCTCTTGGAGGAAGCCGATAAAAACAATTTGGAAACTTCCAATAAAGACATTAATAATGGTATCAATAATGAGTCTTTCAGTGAATTGTACGAAGAATCTTTAAAAAAATCAGACTTCAAAGTAGGTGATGTAGTAAAGGGTCGTGTAGTCTCTGTGGAAGATGACCATGTTTTAGTGGATATTAATTATAAAAGTGAAGGCTTTATCCCAAAATCTGAATTTCGTCTGGTGGAAGGGCAAGGCCAAATCCAAATAGGACAGGAGCTGGATGTCTATATTGATCGTATTGAAAACGATGATGGGATGATGGTGTTATCCAAAGATCGGGCTGATATTATTAAAATATGGAAAGACATTTCCAAGGTCGTTGAAAATGAAGAAGTGATTGAAGGGACTGTAATAACCAAAGTCAAAGGTGGATTAAGTGTGGATATAGGAGTGAAAGCTTTTCTACCCGGATCACAAATTGAATTACGTCCCGTTCGGGATTTGAATAACTATATTGGTAAGAAATACCAGTTTAAAGTTATCAAATTTAACCAAAAAAGAGGCAATATTGTCTTGTCCCGTCGAGTATTATTGAGTCAGGAGAGAAAAAGTCTGCGTTCCCGCACTTTATCAGAGATTAAAGAAGGAGCTATTGTAAAAGGAGTAGTTAAAAACATCACAGATTATGGAGTATTTTTGGATTTAGGTGGTTTGGATGGTTTGTTGCATATCACAGATATGAGTTGGAATCGGATAAAACACCCGTCAGAATTGGTTTCTTTGGGCAGTGAGGTGGAAGTAAAAATATTGAAGTTTGATCAGGAAAAAAACAGAGTCAGTTTGGGTTTAAAGCAAATGACAGAAGATCCTTGGGAAAAAGTGAGTAAGGATATTCAAATTGGAGATGTTTTGAAAGCTTATGTGGTTAGCCTAACGGACTATGGAGCTTTTATGAAATTAAAAGAAGGTATTGAAGGTTTAGTGCATGTTAGTGAAATGAGTTGGGGAAAGAAAATCAAACACCCTTCCCAACTACTTAAAGTAGATGAAGAAATTTCTGTAAAAGTTTTAGGGGTCGATCAAGATAATCATCGTATTAGCCTAGGTTTAAAGCAGCTTCAGGAAAATCCTTGGGTGGCTTTAAAAGAAAAATACCCTGTTGGAATGAAAATGGAAGTTGCTGTAAAATCAATTACTGATTTTGGCATTTTTGTGGAAATAGAGGGAGAAGAGGTGGATGGCTTTATTCATGTTTCCGACTTATCCTGGACAGAACATATCAATCCTAAATCGGATTATAAAAAAGGGGACACTCTACAAACAATTGTGCGAGATGTTAATATTGATGAAGAACGATTTAGTTTAAGTGTTAAGCATTTACAAGAGGATCCTTGGATAGGAGTGGAATCAAAATATCCTCCTGGTTCCCGCCATGAAGTAAAAGTCAAAAAATTAATGGACTTTGGTGTATTTGTTGAGTTGGAGCCTGGAGTGGAAGGTTTAATTCATATTAGCGAGTTAAGTACACAGCGTGTGGAAGCACCGGATCAAATAGCTAAAATAGGAGATACACTAAAAGTAGAAGTCTTAAATATTGATATGGAAGCCCAAAAGATCGGACTTAGTGTAAAACAAGTACAATTAAGAGGAAATAATGAAAAGGCTTCTGCGGAAGAGGAAGAAAGCTCCACTGATCAAAAGCCAGCTGCTCAGAAGAACAAAAAAACGGAAAGCTTCTTTGGACGAGCCTTAAAAGCTTCTTTGGGGGTAAAACCATCAAGTCAGGAAGAAACAAAAGACACTACTTCAGATTCTGAGTAAAATTATAAATTATTTTTAAAAACTCCTGATTAAATATTGTCCGATATCCCATGTAATAGTTAATATATAATCTGACAATCATCCGTTTTTGTTATGTCCTCGTTGTTAGACTAAAACAGTTTAAAAAGTTAACCAAGGAGCTTACTGTGGAAAAAAAGAAAATTTCTATATTCGTAAAAATAGTTGTTGTGATAGCTGTTTTACTTTTTGTTAGTGGCATTGTCAGTATCCTAAAACCAGGCAATAGTACATCCACTGCCAATCAAAATTCTATTCTGGCCTTGGATCTAAAAGGCATTTTGATAGAAAAACACAAATTTATTAAAGATTTGAGAAAGCATTCACAAGATGAAAAAATAAAAGGAGTTTTGATCCGTTTAGATTCTCCCGGTGGTTCTGTTGCTTTAAGTGAGGAACTTTATCAAGAATTTAAGAGAGTCAGAGAGGTACTGCAAAAACCGGTAGTTGTTTCTGTAGGTTCCACAATGGCCAGTGGAGCACTTTATGCAGCTGTAGGAGCTTCTTCAATCATAGTTAATTCCGGCACTTTAGTTGGTTCCATTGGGGTTATCTGGCCTTTGATAAATATGGAGAGGTTATATGAGTGGGCAAAATTAGAGCCTTATTCCCTTAAAACAGGTGAATTTAAGGATTCAGGTACTAGGTTTCGTCCTATGACCTCAAAAGAGAGAGTTTTATTTCAGGATCTTTTAAACGAATTACTAGAGCAATTTAAATCGGCAATTATAGAAGGAAGAAAAATGCGAGCGGAAGATCTAGCCGCTTACGCAGATGGCAGAGTGTTTACTGGAGATGTTGCCGTATCTTTGGGTTTTGCTGATTCTATAGGAACTTATTCCGATGCTGTTGAACATATCGGAAAAATAACCGGTTTAGGTAAAAAACCAAAACTTTTTACACCCCAACCGAATTATCTTGATTTGTTAAGTCACCGACTAGGCAGCACTCTCAATAGTGAGTTGAAACTTTCTTCTTTCATCGAGAAAAAGACAGCTTTAATATCTATTCTCGGTATTCAGTCTAGTGCAACACCTATGTATATTTTTCCACCGGCTATCGGATTGTAAAATAAATGAACCTGTCTGAAATAAAAAAATGTATCACTCCTCTTCACAAATAATGGTTCCCAGAACAACACCTTGTGTGAAGGTGTTAATTATCGTCAACTTAGTATGTTGGTTCCTTCTTATCTCTATTATTCAAAAATTTTTTATGAAGACAGATAGTATATATCACATACTTGGTTTTGTGCCTTCTTCCATTGATCGTTTTTATATATGGCAATTTTTTACTTATATGTTCATTCACAGCAGCGGCATATTTCATATTCTATTTAACATGATGGTTCTTTGGATGTTTGGCTCTGAACTGGAGAACTTATGGGGAAAGAAATTTTTCCTTAATTATTATCTTATTTGTGGAATGGGATCCGCACTAGTGTATTTTATTGGTGTAAAACTTTATTCTATTTTTGGTAGCTACAGTATTGTAATGGACACCCCGGTTGTTGGTGCTTCAGGAGCTGTCTTTGGACTCTTACTAGCTTATGGTTGGATTTTTGGTGAGAGGCTAGTGCTTTTTATGTTTGTTTTCCCTATGAAAGCCAGAACTTTTACAATTTTAATTGCTGCTGTCGAGTTAATGACAATGTTAAGTGCCGGCTTTGGTTCTCCTGTAGCCAATCTAGCTCATCTAGGGGGGTTATTATCCGGCTTTTTATTTTTAAAGTTTCGATCTATTTCACAAAGGAAAAAAATAGGAAATCTATTTAATTTCCGAAGAGGAATATTAAAAAAGAAAATAAAAATTGTAGAAAGTAAAGAAGAACCTGATTCCACTGCTCCTAAATATTGGAATTAGATCTAGAACAAAATGTAGAACCAACAGAACTAATATGTGATGAATAATGACAGTGCTCTAACATTTTTAACTTGTTTAACTTGTTTAACTGCCACATTTAATATAATACTCAACTAAGCAAAGGAGATGTTATGAAAATAATTATTTTATTAATGTTATGTTCTTTATTTACTATAACTAGTTGTAAAAACAAAAAAGCTGCTACAGAAGCACCAGAAGAGAGTAATAAAATACAAAAAAACAGTGCATTCAAAGCAGCCTGTCAGTCCCATCACATTATAAAATGTAAAACAGGAAATCCGGCATGTGGCACTAAACCTGGAGAAGGTGAATTAAAGGTATATTGTATTGATGGAAATGACATAATATTATCTAATCAACCAATATGTGGAATAACTGAAGAAGCTAATGACCACAGTGCTCATTGTACTCAATTAACAGAAACATCTCCTGATCAAATCAGAATAGTTAGTGTGGTTACACACACACCTGTATGTATAGATATCTCTAATAATACTGTCTCCACAATAAAACCAGAGTGCACTTTTGGAAACAAAGTGATCTGTGGAACAAGCCCTGATAATGCCATAGTAACTTTATATTGTGTTGATGAAAATAATTTACTTCAGAGTGATTATGTTAAGTGTAAAAGCTCACTAGACGCCCTTTTATCACCTAAATGTGATTTGAAAGCAGTTCCTTTAGATCAGTAAAATGATGGCAAAAAATCATACTCATGATTTTTTGAGCGACTGAAACAACAATTGCAAATAAAGTAGATAAAATGATATTCTCTTCACTCTCAGGGCTTGTAGCTCAGTTGGTCAGGAACACAGGCTTGAGAATGCCTGGGGTGCTGAAGAGCAAGCCTTCCACCACCTACAAGCAGATAAGCGGCCTGTTTTGCCTGCGACCTTAGGAGCAGGAAAACAGAGCAAAAAATCATACACATGATTTTTTGAGCGACTGAAACAACAATTGCAAACAAAGCTAATAAAATGATATTCTCTTCACTCTCAGGGCCTGTAGCTCAGTTGGTTAGAGCACACGCTTGA
>JANQSX010000134.1 GCA_028279085.1 Bdellovibrionales bacterium | reverse complement strand
GCTTCCACTAATCAAATTTTACCTATATCTGATCAAATTGACTTACCTCAAGCCACATCAGTAAAAGAATTAAAGCCTTCTTTTGTAGTGGTTTTATCAAAGGATGCGCTTTCTTTTAATGAAAAAAAAGTGAGTACATTTGTTGAAGTAAAAGCTAACCAAGATTGGTTACTTGTTCCTCTTCTAGAGCCTGTAAAGGAAGCTATTGATAAATTGAATCAGGAAAATAAAAGTGTAAGTAAAAAAGATGCCTCAGGGATGGATGTGGTTCCTATGCAGTATAAAATGACTTTGCAAGCGGATAAGGATATTGATTTTCTATCTATAAAAAAAGTGCTTTATACTCTTACGGAAGCTGGTGTGCAAGAAGTTAATTTTGCGGTTATTAAAGTTAAAGCGGAAGATAAATACGGAATATTGTAGTCTTCGTTTCTATTAAAACCTTGGAAAAAGACAATAATTATTAAACAATGTACAATAGAAGTTAGTGTGGTGGCGTGGCCGAGGGGTTAGGCAGCGGACTGCAAATCCGCGTACATCGGTTCAATTCCGGTCGCCACCTTATTTTATGGCCGAAGATAGTATTTGGATGGTTAATTTTTGTTTTCATCAATAAAAGAATCTTGATCGAATGTTTCAAATTCATTTACTTCATTTTCTGTAGCACTTACTTGTTCTCCATAGCAGATAATAGTGACTTTAAGGGGAGTATAAATTCCTAAAGTAAAAAAGGCTGCGATAATATGTGAAAAAGTTCTTCCTATTTTTAGTGAGTACTTATCTTGTTGGCATTTATCCCAAGTTGTTACATTTTTGGAAGAAGCAATAAGACCAAAGAAAAAAGTAGGTATAGTTTTTTCCCATTTTTTTTTCATTACAAGAGTAGGGGATAGCTCATTATTGTGTAATTCAACAGGAGTAACACAGGAAGATAATAAAAAGCATAGGAAAATAAAAATAAAGTATTTCATAATTTAAGAGAGTTATCCTGGTTGGGTAGTTCACACCAAATTTTTGTACTTTTTGGAGAATATAAACCAAGGGAGCTGAGTATGATTAATGGATCCCAAAACCATCCAAACCCACCTAAAAATACCCAATACAGGCTATAAATAGCAGTGGCTATGGTTATAGGAAACAACATATCTTCAAAACTAAAATAATTTTTAACTTTTATAGCTTTACCATCCATACATGCTTTCTTTATGTTTATAGAATCAGAACCTAATAAACCAAAAAGGCCATAATGACTATAGTGAGTAAAAGAAGTTGACTGTCCTGAATCAGGCTCCAATTCAACACGAACAGAAGCACAGGAAAGCGTCAGACTGGCAATAATTCCTATTAAAATAAGTATTTTCACAGTTCTTTTTTGATACTATGTTTTATAGGGATGAGTAAAATAAAAAGTCTGATTTTTTTTATATTTATATCTCAATTTAATATTGAAGCTTCTAAATTTTCTATTATGTCAAAATATGGAAAAAAAGAGAAATTAGGAATTGGTGAGCGATTTTATGCGGTTTTTTTCAGAACTGCTGTGTGTTCATCTCCGTCTGAGGATTGACGGATGGATTCCAGATTAACCTCCAGTTCCTTGATTTTTCTGTAGAGTGTGGCCCTGCCTATTTTCAATATCTCAGCTGCTTTAGAGGCATTTCCACGGGATTGTAGTAAAGCTTTTTTAATAGCTTCCACTTTAATTTCGTCCATAGTTTGTAGAAGAGGATTACTTGCAGAAGGTAATTGAACAATAGAAAGATTTGGATTGTCTATACTATTATTCGGGTTCTTTAAGAATTTTTTTTTGGTGTTTTTACCTTTCCATTCCTCTTTTGAATAGTGTTCCATAGAATATTTGCTGTTTTTTGCAAACTCCTTTACTTTTTGTATATCTACCAAGCTGTTGCTAACAAAGATTATTTTGTTCATTTATTTCCTCATATATAGGTATTAGCTTTATTATCGGCTAGTCCTTAAATGAATTTAATTTTTTTATTATTATGTATTATATTGATTCATTTAGCTTTGGATTTCTCTATACTCTTATAAAGGAAGATATAACTGGAAAAACAGAAAAAATCAGGACTTCAGTGGACTTAAGTAAGGATCATTATGAATATCTTTTGATTCAAATCAGGTTTTTTTAGCTTTTACAAAACATCGTGTAATACCTCTTTGAAAAGAGTTTCCCAGTTTAAATTTATTTTTTTGATTCAATATGGATTTAGCTTGTTTAAAAAACCATAACATCTTTTGCTTGTCCAATAGGCAAGCTTTTAAAAAGTGTTTATATGATTGCTTTTCTTTGCCTGTATAGAAAAGGGATTGAGCCAGTCCCAACCTTGCTTCTGCCGAATTTTTTTTAATATTAACAGCTTGTTTAAAATAAGGTAAAGCGGAGTCATAATCTTTTTGTTGAATAAAAAATTGACCGGTTTTAATTTGTATTAGAGCGGATTTTGGAAACTTTTTTGCGAATTTTTTTAAGTGTTTTTCCTGATCTTTAGGTTCTTTCATGGAAAGAGCATAGTAGATATAGTTACTAGGTTCTTTGGGATCATATCTCATAGCTTTTTTGCAACCGGAAAGGCTTTGTCCATAAAATTTATTGATATAAAAATATTTACATATATCTTTAATGTAGGTTCTTTTTATGCCGTATTCCCTAATCAATGTTTGTAATAATTTTAAAATGGCATAATTGGTCTCCTCAGAATCTTCTTTGTATTTAAGGAGTTCCAGCATTTCCAAATATGCTCTTTCGTGGTACCTTTTATTCATTGTAAGTACCTGGTCGATAATTTTTAGAGCTTCCGTTCTATACTCAAACAAAGCTGTTTTAAAGTAAAGTTTTCTAAAGCCTTTAGCTAATTCCAAAGCATAATGACCATTTTTACTGTATTTTTTTGTTAATTTTCTGAGAATCCGAATTTGATTGTCATAATCTTCTTGATTTTCATAGGCCTGGGCTAATATCAATAAAGAACGAGCAGAACTATCCTCCAATGATTCCAAAAGATTAATGGCTTTTTTATTTTTTTTACTCTTCATGTAATCCAGAGCTTCTTTTTCCTGTAAGCGAGGAGCTAGTTTTTTATTTAAAAATTCCAGTTCATCAGTTAAGCTTTTAATAACTTTAGAATTAACATCATTAGTGTTTGTTTTTTCTTTTTTTCTTTTTTTGTCTGTATTATTTTTTGTGTTTGTGGATTTTATTTTAGTGAGCTTGCTTTTTTTAGAGGTTTCCTCTTTTGCGAAAGATATATTGAGGTCTATAAATAAGAAACATATAAAAAAAATAGTAAAAATCCAATTATTTGTATTCATATTATAACCTTGAGATTATCTTTATATTTCAGTTTATTTTAACATATTCAATACAAGGAGAAAGTTTATATCAAAATATTTTCTAATTTTTCATAGTATATTACTCAACCTAAGGTCCAGATATATGGACTGAATTAAGATTTTCCGGATATCGGACTATGGGCTATAATAGAGAATAAAAAAGCGAAATCCCTTCACTTTCTTGATATTGCATTATTGGAACCAAAGATACTTAACAAGGATAAGTTTTTAGAAGATTATTCATGAATTTGAAGTTTAATATTTTTTGTAGTTCTGCCGATAATTGACTCAAGTGTAAATCATTAAATAAAGAAGGGTAGATATGTCTGAGGATAAAAAAGACAATTTAATTGTTTTTCCTATTCAAAAGGGGTTACAGGATCAAAAGAATCTTAAGAAATCTGATGAAAAAATAGACGATACTGTTATTCATTTGTCGTCTGTAGAACAAGACCCTGAAAAAAGCGGGCCTGATAGTGCAGGTGAAAATTCAAAGAAAAATTTTTATGTTACTGCATCAGTGACTAGTGCTTTGTGTTTGATGTTGGTGGGTTTTCCATTTGTTAGTAATTTGAATAAGGGGACAAAAAGGGGAATAGCTTGTGCTGCAGAAGATTTGCAATGCCTGGAAAGGGAACAGCGGGAAGAGAAGAGAAAGGGGAAAGAGGAGGAAAAAATCCGCCGCACTGAAGAAAAGACTCTGAAACTTATTAAATCCGGGCAAAGGAAGTTGGCTAGTATCGGGCGAAAGCCGGATATGAAAGATATATTTTCCATTGAGCGTCTTAAATCCAGTTATCAGGTAAGATGGAACAGAGATAGGTTGGTTTATGCTGTTTTATTAGAGGATCGAACTCCTGTTTTTTTACCTCCGATGGATCAATTAGTAAGAGAATACAACTCTCTTTTCCCTAAGCATGTAAGCATCAAAAGATTAGACGCCCTGTCAGGAGATATGGAGATCTATGAATTAAAAGATGCAGAAGGTTTAAATGTGGCTCAGGTGGAGGCTTTAAAAGATAGGGCCGGTCGAGTCATTTCCATTCATGTTCAATGATGAGTGGAAAACATTGTTTGTTGTTTATTCTTCTTCAGTGAAAAGGTGAGGGGAGAAGCCTCTTCGTACAGTATTTTCAGTAATCACTTTGGGATTCATGAACTGTTTGAGATAATCTGTTCCGCCGGTTTTATGTCCAAGGCCGGACATTTTAAAACCCCCGAATGGATGTCGTTTTACTAAAGCTCCTGTGCAATTTCTATTGATATATAAATTACCCACTTGAAATTCTTTTTTTATTTTTTCAATGCGGCTCGGGCTTCGGGAATAAAAAGCGCCGGTAAGAGCAAACTCTGTATTATTAGCTATTTGTAAGGCTTCATCTAAATTTTTAAAAGGAATGAGTGCCAGCACTGGTCCAAATATCTCCTCTTTTAAAAGTGGAGAATTAGGAGGCACCCTGTTAAATATAGCAGGACTTATAAAGTAGCCTTCCTTAGGACAGGGTAGTTCTTTTGAAATAAGTTGAGCTGATTGTTTTCCCTCTTTAATATAGGAATTTATTTTTTTCATTGCTGCAGCATTCACTACCGGTCCAACACGCATTTCCGGTTTTTCCGCTTGTCCTACGGTTAAACTGTGTAGAGCCTCTACTAATCTTTTTGTGAATAACACCTTAATACTTTCAGCTACCAGTACGCGACTGCAGGCTGAGCATTTTTGTCCTTGAAACTCAAAGGCGGACTCCATTACTCCAGCTACAGCCATATCCAGATCAGCACTATTATCTACAATAATTGCATTTTTTCCTCCCATTTCAATAATGCATTTTTTGAGTCGGTTATGACGGCTGGAAACTTGATTAGCCTTTTCTAAAATCGCCAGACCTACCTCTTTAGAACCGGTGAACGCAATTAATTCTGTTTCCGGTTTTTCCACTAAATAGGCGCCGGTTTTTTCCCCCGTTCCAGGTAGGAACTGTACTACTCCAGCGGGCAAGCCGCATTCCATTAGTAGTTTCATCATTTCATAAGCAATAGCGGAGCTTTGTTCTGCCGGTTTAACCAATACAGTGTTGCCCGTTACCAGAGCAGCAGCCGTCATTCCGGTTAAAATTGCCAGAGGAAAGTTCCAAGGGGCAATCACTAAAGCTAAACCACGAGCTTGCCAGTGCTGATGATTATCTTCACCTAATATGGAATCGGTTGATTGGGCTGTTCCCCATTTTAATATTTCTCCTGCATAGTATCTGCAAAAATCAATAGCTTCACAAACATCGGCATCTGCTGCTTTCCAGCTTTTTCCCACTTCCAAAACTTGTAAAGCGGATAAGCTATATCGTTTTTCTTCTATTTTATTTGCTAAAGAATATAACAAATCAGATCTTTGAGAAACAGGACATTGGCTCCAAGAAGAAAAACTTTGAAGAGCTTGTGTAATTGCTTGATCACAATCTTTTTTTTCCGCTTGAGAAACCAAAGCGACAATTTGAGAAAGGCAAGAGGGATTTTCCCTTTTAAAGGTTGTGGAGCTTTTGTATTCTTTGTTGTTAATAATTAGAGGTACTTTCAGAGGTAGGTTTTTTTTCCATTCTTCCAGGGCTTTTTGGAATTTTTGACGATGCTCGGAAAGAGAAAAATCTAACAAAGGAGTGTTTTTAAATATTTTTTTAGAATTTGTTTTTAACACTTTCTTATTTTTATCTTTTCCATCATTTAAATGTAATAATGTTGATTTTTCCGTGGACTGATTTTTTGTACAGTGTTTTCCTGGAGCTTTTAACATTTCTTCAATATTTTGTGTTTTATTTTGCCAGGAACGGAGAAAAGATTCATTGGCTGTATTCTCTAAAAGCCTTCGTACTAGATAAGCCATTCCTGGAATAGGAGCACCCATAGGACAATATTGCCGCACTCTCCAATCTTTTTGAATAAGATGATCTTTAATAGTTGTAGCCATTCCGTAAAGAGTTTGAATTTCAATAGCTTTTTTTGGAAGGTTAAGTTTTTGGGATATGTATGCAGCGTAGGTAATAGACCTAATATTATGGGAACCTATCGCTAAACGAAGATGAGGATAAGCTTTGAGAATAAGAATAACACATGTTTCAAAATTCAGATCAGCTTCCCACTTATTAAGGTAAACCGGACAAGGCCAATTTTGTTGTCGGGCATGAATTAACTCGTAATCCCAATAAGCACCTTTAACCAGACGAATTGTAATAGGGCTAGGATGTGTTTTTGTAAATTCACAAAGGTCTTTAATATCTTTTTGTGAATCTTGTAAATAAGCTTGAATTACAATACCAAAATAAGGATAGTTTCTAAATGTTGGTTCGGAAACAAGTTCTTTAAAAACCTCCAGAGTGAGGTCTTTATATTCATATTGTTCCATATCAATATTGATAAAAGTGTTTGTTTCTATTGCTTTTTCAAAGAGCACTCGCAGCTTATTTTTTATTCTTTGTTTACTGTTCTTCCATGCTTCTGTAAAAACCAGAGAATCTAAGGAACTGATTTTAACTGAAATATTTACCTTTGGTATACTATTTCCTTTTTCATCTTCATCTGTTAATGGATTGTGTTTCCAATTTTTTGTCTTTTCATGCAGTTGATTTATAATTTGTAAATAACGTTCTTGATATGTCATAGCTTCCTGTTCAGAAAGAGTGGCTTCCCCCAGGAGATCCAGGGTAAAAGCACTATTCTCTTTTCTTATTTTTTCCAGCACCGGTAGGGTAGAGGAAATATGTTCACCCACAATAAATAGCTGGGACATTTCTTTCATTTGTTTTGAAATAAAAGTCTTCATTAGAGAAGGAGACAACAGCGGTATTCCTTTACTGATAAAAGGGGGAAGTTTACCTGTTTTTGTTGAAAAATATTCTTTTAAAAAAGTAGGAATATCTTCTGTACTTTTATCCAATGAAGGAAAAACATCTACAAATCGAAACAAAGGAGTTTTAAAGGAGGGGTTGGAGAGAGTCCATTGCATTAAGTGTCCATACCACCACTTTTTGCTGAATAGTTTTTTTTGAGAATCTTTAATGTTAGAAAATAGCTTTTCTCCTGTTTCCAGGATCTCTGTTTCCTGTATTTCCATTAGAGTTTTTTGGGAGTTATTTATAGCACTCATAATTATTCTTTTTTACAGATAAAAAGCTAAAAAATCCATTTATTTCTTCCGAAAAAAAGATCAGAGAGGTTTTGTTTATTATGAAAATTATTTTTCTTTTTCTTATTACTTTTGTATTTGTTTCATGTGGTTTTCAAGGTTTAGAAACCGGGAATAGGGATATGTGTTACTTTCGTGTAGATCGTGGTTTCTCTGTAAAATGGGACTCATTACCTATTAGTGTTTACATCCATGAATCTGTTCCTGAAATTAGTCGCAAAAACTTTATATATGCCGTAGATATGTGGAATGAGTCCTGGAACTATTACACAGGCAAAGGCTTGTTATTTGATCTCATCGGAGAAGTTCAGTTGAAACATGTTCCCGGTAAGAATGCTCCTGACGATGGGGCTAATGTATTATTTTTAGATAAGAGATATAAAATATTAAGTGCTCACCAACAAGGAACCACTCATATTAGGAATTACTTTGGAGGTTCTATCTATGAAGCGGATATTATAGTGAATAATATTGATTATGAATTTTATTATGAAAGAAAACAAATTGATTATTCTGTTTATACGAAAGTGCCAAAACTTTCTACAGAGCGATTCCTGGCCAGTACTTCTCCGAAGTCTTTTTGGAGACAATTTATCTATGTTTTTAAGTCTGTTTTGAACTTTTTTGCTTTTTGGAAGAGTGACGATGATCGAAGTCCTTCTGCCAGAAAAGTGCCCATTTCAAACAGAGAAGTGGATTTTATCAGCCTTGCTCTACATGAGTTGGGGCATTTAGGTGCTATGGCGCATATAGAAGACACCCCCAGCATTATGAATCCAAAGCTTAGTAAAGGGCAAATTCGTAGAGATATAGGGAAGATAGAGTTATCTAAATTAGCTTGTGGTTATGTAGAGTGAAAATAATACAATGTAAGTATATTTAAGTTTTATTAGACTTGAGTCGAGTATAGCATTATAGGGTAGTTTTGAGGCCCCATCAAATAAATGTGAAAAGTGATTAAATATGAGTAAAAAATCAGCTTTATCTTTTGCTATGTCTCTACCTAAGCAATCAGATGCTAGTGCTTTTGATAGTGGTAATAATTATGCCACAGAGGAAAGTTTAAATACTTTTCATAACTATATGTTTCAACTCAAAGAGGAAGTGAATCGTCTCAGTTTTATGATGTCGGAAATACGTAGTGTTGTGGAAAGCTCTTCTTCCACTCGTCGTTTTTTAGCTTAGTTTTTTCTTATAAAAATATTTTTTATAAATTAGTGGGTGTTTTTTAAAGAGGCCATTACTGTGCTGTCCACAATGTGAAAATAAGTTCTTACTAGAAGCTCAAATTTTTGATGATCTAGTGAATTCAAATAAGTTTGTTTTTGGTGAAAAGATTTTTTTGATAAAAGACCTGTCAACAGTTCCTGAATTTGTTGGATATTGGCTTTATTAAAAAAATCAATATTCTCTGTTGGTGTTTTTAAAATTTGGGCTATTTTTTTATGATCAAAAAGAAAGTGATAACCTTTTACAGATTGATTTAATAACAGTTCAATTTCATTCAAGTCTGTTTGTTTGATTTCCAACATTCGTTCCTCCGTGAACTTGTGTTATTTTTAAATAGTAATCATGTTTGAAAAATATATTTTGTCTTTAGTTTATAATTATTGTTTTCTTCTCTGAACCTGCCCCAATTAAAAAAAACAATCAAGTCTAGATGAAAAATATGACACAAGACTTCTGGCTGTTTTGTATGATGCTGTGATACTAACCAAGGTTAACTGATAGCACTATGCTTGCAAAGCTACTTTCATTTTTAGATGCAGGGGGGGTGCTATATGGAAATGTGAGATGTGCGTATTACAACAGATCAGGGAGTAGAGAAAGATCTTGCGTAAATCCATCAGAAGAATCTTCTATTGTATTTGCAGATTCACTGCTGCTGTTAAAAGCGGGAATATCCAATGGGAATGGAGAAGCTTCGCAAAATTCTAATCCTTTATTATAAAATACTTTATCCGATTTATGGATATGGGCTATTTTTTCAAAAGGGTGTAATTTAAATAATAGTTGTTCTTGATTATTGTTATTTAGATAAGTGTGTGGATTGGCTGCGAATGGAGGAATAAGAACCTGAGCTGTTTTTATTGGTTTATCATGTGCATTAAATATAGAAAGGGTAACTCCATGCCAACCATTGATACCTTCCAATGTAAAGCTATATGTTTTTATTAGTTCGTTAATTGATATTCCACCTACATCATCTAATAGATCATGACCGATAGTGGTAACTAAAATACTTTGTTTGGAAAGAGCGGAGGAATCAGGTGTCATTTCTATAGATATAGGAGAGCTGTTATAGGTTTCTTTATTATTAGCTATAGAGAAAGAATGGATTTGAATATAATTTGTTGGTGGATGAGAAAATTCATTTGGGACATTCCATAAATAAAGCTGTGACTTGTTTGTATTAAATTGTTCTGTATCCCAATCATAATAAGAGATAAGAATACCGTTAAATCCATTTTCATTGAATTTATTACAATAAACCATAGGCACTAATGAACGGGCAGAAGTGTTAGACGCTGTATCTTCGGAAAAGCCAAAATAATCCGTTGTACAGTTGGGAAAGAGTGTAAGTATTAAAGCTAATAGAAATAATATTTTTGTTGTCATATATATTTTTTATCGGATAAGTTTCTTGATTTTTTATAGATATGTGAAAAAGCAGACTTTAATCCAGTGCTTTTAACTCCCATTTTACCTACACATCTTAAAAACAGGAAAATATGGTTATGGAGAAGCTTCATAAAAAAATGTCGCAAGAAAAAAAAGCAGAGATATGACTTTGTGTATTTTATGAGGCTTAAATAATTTTAAATACACGGTTCTTTTTTCGTTATTTAGCTATAGCTTGAGGATATTAGTAATATTCAATACAGTTTAAAATACTCATGAGTTATTTTAACTTGACTTTATAAAACTCATGTCTGTAAAATAAGGAAAGAATGAAAAAGTTTCGTTATCTGTCCTCTGATATAAACAAGGACCTTAAATCAAAGATGGTATTTGTCGGTGGAGCAAGACAAGTGGGAAAAACTACTTTGGCTTTAAGTTTTCTCAAACCTTCAAAGGTCAGTCATCCGGCTTATCTCAATTGGGATATTTCATCCCATAAGGAAAAAATCATCAAACACCAACTTCCCCTGACATATAAAAGAATCATATTTGATGAAATTCATAAATTTGCTCAATGGAGAGGACTGATGAAAGGACTGTATGATGAGCACGGCAAGACTCATTCATTTCTAGTAACCGGTTCAGCACGATTGGATTATTTTTCAAAGGGAGGAGATTCTCTTTTAGGTAGGTACCATTATTACCGATTGCATCCCTTTTCTCTATTTGAAATCAACAAGAAACCTACTACCGGTGACTTGAAGCACTTGTTGCGTTTTGGAGGATTCCCTGAACCTTTTCTCAGACACTCTGACACCTATTCAAAAAGGTGGACCAGAGAACGCAGACAAAGAGTTATTCATGAAGATTTAAGGGATTTAAAACAGGTCAAGGAACTATCCTTGATTTATTTGCTTGTAGAGAATTTACCAATCCGGGTTGGTTCTCCTCTATCTATTCGCTCTCTTCGGGAGGATATAGGAGTGAGTCATCAAACCATTGAAAGCTGGATCACTCTTTTGGAAAATCTTTATATGGTATTTAGAATTCCTCCCTATGGATCGCAAAAAATTCGGGCCGTTAAAAAGGAGCAAAAACTTTATTTTTTTGATTGGTCGCCCATTCCTAGTCTCAGTATCAGGTTTGAAAATCTAGTGGCCTGCAATTTGTTGAAATACTGTCACTATTACGAAGATGTTAAGGGAGATGATATGGAATTAAGATTCATCAGAGATACGGATAAAAGGGAAGTTGATTTTGTAGTCATAAAAAACAATGTGCCGTTATTCGGTGTGGAGTGTAAAACGGGGGATGCGCATCTCTCTCCTGCTATCAGGTATTTCAAACAAAGAACATCTATTCCTTTATGGTTTCAGGTTCACAGAGGTCATAAGGACTATGGAGATGAAAAAAAATCAGGGCGTGTACTGCCATTTACCACATTTTCCAAAGAATATCTGAAAATATAAAGCTATTTAGACACTGTCCAACCAAGGTTTTTTTGTATTCTTAACTTTGAGCAACAAATATTTAGCATACAAATGCGCTTGAAAAGGGTAAATTATCATGATATTATGCTTTTGTGAGGCAAATTATCAAAAGATCTACAGAAGGCAAGTTAAAACCGCTAAAAGTGATGACGGCGCGGCCGAGTGCCATA
>JANQSX010000164.1 GCA_028279085.1 Bdellovibrionales bacterium | reverse complement strand
TGAGGTAACTATGGCCATAGTAATTAAAATCTCTAAAAGTGAAAATCCCCTGCGATTTATTTTATAAGTTGTTTTCATAAATCTTTAGAAGAAAGATCGGCGGCATAACCTTCACCACCCTGTTTTCCTCCTTTACCAAGACTAATAATTTGAAATTGCCCGCTAGAATCATCATATTGATATACAAAATCATTCTTCCAGGGATCTTTGGGTAATTTTCCGTTTTTCAAATAAGGCTCCGGTCCCCAAGATTCGCATTTTTCTTGACGGGTAACTAAAGCTTCTAAACCTTCAGCATTAGAAGGATAGTAGCTACAGTCCAAATAAAATGTATTAACCGCATCCACTAAACGGGTGATGCTGATTTTCGCCTGATCCACCTGACTTTTTCTCTGTCTTCCCATAAAATTACCGGCAACAAAGGTACCAATCCCTACCATAATAGCTAGGGCAATAAGTATTTCCATCAAACTGAAGCCTTTGTCGTTTTGTATTTTTTTGATTGGCATTTCTCCTCCAAAAATTAATATTATATTTGATTATACATTTGCATAATAGGCATCATCACTGAGAATAAGATAAAAGCAACAATACCTCCCATTAGCATTATCATAATTGGCGCCAAAAGAGAATCTAGTGTGTTGATTTCTGTGTTAACTTGAAAATCATAAGTGTCACTTATTTTAATTAACATATCTTCCAATTCTCCTGTTTTTTCTCCTATTTTTATCATTTGGATTGTCATAGGAGGAAACTGCCCGGATTCTTCTAGAGGGCGGGCAATGGATTCTCCTTCCCGGATATTGGATTGAGCATTCCTAATAGCTTGTTTCAAAATAATATTTTTTGCCACATTCTGCACAATGTCCATAGCTTTTAACATAGGAACACCTCCCTTTAGCAAGGTAGCTAAAGTGCGGGTAAATCGTGAAATGGCTGTAGAACGAATAATTTTTCCAAGAAGGGGAAGTTTAAGATAAAGTGCATCTGTTTTTTGTTTTCCTTTTGTTGTTTTAGTCCACCTATAGGTTAAAAAACATAGCAAAACCAATCCTGTTAGAATTTGAGGCCATGAGCTGATGATGAATTGACTAAAAGACATCAGAAGAGCAGTGTACCAAGGTATGAGATTTTCATCTTCAAGTAATGTGGTCACTTTAGGTACAACATAAGTAAAAAGAAAAATGACCACTCCAAAAGTGAAAAATGTCATAAGCAAAGGATAGGCCAGGGCGGAACGAACTTTATTGTTCATTTCCGCTTGGTTTTCAGTAAACTCGGCTAGTTTTAAAAGTATAATATCCAGTGTTCCCGAACTCTCTCCTGCTTCACACATGGAAATGTAAGTTGTATTAAAAATTTTAGGATATTGGCTGAGTGCTTTGTAAAACGGTTGGCCTTCATTAACTTGATTTCGTATTTGGATCATAGCAGGCGTAAGCACGGGGTGAGAGACTTGTTTAGTGATAGTTGTAAGAGAATCCACCAAAGGTACATTTGATTTGATTAACGTGGAAAGCAGTCGAGTCATTGTGCAAAGATTTTTTATATCCACTCTTTTACCTGTGAACAGGTTAAGATGTTTCTTCTCTTTGGTTGTTTTATTTTTGAGTTCAAATATAAAAATATTATCTTTCTTTAATTGAGTTTTAGCTTCCTGAATATTTTCTGCTTGTATAGAACCTTTGGTTTGGTATCCTTTATTTGTTGTTCCTTTGTATTCAAATACCGGCATTGTATTATTTCCCCTCATTTTACTTAAGGAAAACCCATGAAGTGGTTTATTAAAGTAAAACAATACAGCGATGTTTTCAATTCCTAATTCTCAGTAAAAAATCAGGCATCCAGTTGAGTGTTATATACCACTTCTTCTATGGTGGTAATACCTTTACAGATTTTTTCTATGCCATTTTGTCGGAAGGTGGTCATTCCTTTTTTTATAGCTGTTTTTTTAATAGAATGGCTATCTTTATGATTCATTACCAGTGTACGAATTTCCTCGTCTGTGACTAGTATTTCCTGAATCATGGTTCTACCTACATAACCCTTAAATTCACAGTTTTTACATCCTTTTGCTTTAAATATTTTTGCTGGTAATTTTAAGTCCGGTTTTTCACTGGTAAGAAAAGCTATATCTTGTTTTGTCGGTTTATAAGGCTGTCGGCATTCCGGGCAAAGCACTCTAACCAATCTTTGTGCCATAACCCCTAAAATGGAAGTAGCAATTAAAAAAGGTTCTCCGCCCATGTCAATGAGACGTGGAAAAGCGGAAGCGGAATCGTTTGTATGTATTGTTGAAAGAACAAGATGTCCTGTCAAAGAAGCATTAATGGAAATTTTCATTGTTTCAATGTCTCGAATTTCACCCACCATAATGGTGTCAGGATCCTGACGCAAAATAGAGCGAAGACCACTGGCAAAAGTTAGACCTATTTTAGGATTAACCTGAATTTGTCCGATGCCTTTAATACGTCTTTCTACGGGATCTTCCACTGTAATAATATTTTGGTCTATAGAGTTAATTTGATTAAGTGCAGCATAAAGGGTTGTGGATTTACCACTACCGGTTGGACCTGTAATTAGAATAATTCCATAGCTTTTTTCCATTAGTTTATTAAAGGATTTTAAGTTTTTAGAAGAAAAACCCAATTCATCCAAAGCCAAAACCACTTGAGTACGGTCTTGTAAACGCATGACTAGCCGCTCACCAAAAGCGGTGGGAATAGCACTTAACCGAATATCAATATCTTTTCCTGCCAAACGTAAGTGGATTCTACCGTCTTGAGGTAGTCTTTTTTCCGCAATATTCATATCACCCATAATTTTTATTCTGGAAATGATAGCATTTTGCAAACTCTTTGGAGGTTTAAAAATAGAATAAAGAGAGCCATCCACCCGGAATCGAACCACTAGTTCTTTTTCATAAGGTTCAATGTGAATATCAGAGGCTCTTTCCTTTACAGCTTTAAAAAGCAGAGTGTTAACTAATTTAATAACCGGCGCGGAATCTTCTGTGTCTAATAAATCAATAACTGTGCTTTCTAAATCGTAGTTTTCTTTGCTGGTGTCGGCAAACTCATCCAATTCACTGGAACTCCTCTCATAAACCCTATTAATGGCTTCCTGCACTGTGGATTCCACACTAATAATAGGACGAATTTCTTTTTTGAACTTTAGTTTCAAATCAGAAAAAACATGAAAATTGAGAGGATTAGCACTTAAAATATGAATGCTGTGTTTTTCCTCTTTAAATGGTAACACCATGTTTGTTTTGGCATAACTGATAGGAAAGTGTTGAATCAGGTCATTTGTAATATTTTGTACAGGCACCTCTTCCATAAAAGGCACCTGTAAATGTTGACATAAAAAAGATAATGCTTCTTCCGCTGAAGAAAAATCTTTTTTTCTTTTTTCTATAACTTGCTGAAGACTAATGCCTTTTTTGTTTTTAGAATGCAAAATAGACTGTAATTGATTGGCATTTAAAGTACTGGACTTTAAAATAAGAGATTCATAGCTTGAAATATCCATGTTCTTAATTAGGACAGTTTTTTTCTTTGGAATCAAGTATTCGGGGCAGCTTTTCATAAATCACTTTATAAGGTATAAACAATTATTATGTCTGATTCTCTGTATCAGTTATTTGCTCGTTTTTTCATTTTTTATGTACCCTTGCTTTTTTCGCTTTGTGTGCATGAATGGGCGCATGCCTGGACAGCTTCTCTTAAAGGGGATAATCTAGCCCGTGATCAAGGACGTTTGAGTTTAAATCCTTTGGTGCATGCGGATCTGTTGGGGACTGTATTTCTACCACTAATGTCTATCTTCATGGGACTTCCTGTCTTCGGTTGGGCCAAACCGGTACCTGTTGATCCTTCTGTTTTGTCGGATCCAAGAAAAGATATGTTTTGGATTGCTTTTGCAGGACCTTTATCTAACTTTTGTCTTTCTCTTGTAGGAACTTTTCTTTTGGCGGTTTTATATTTAATATCGGGAGTTTTAGGTTCTCTTTACATAGAGGTTTTAAGCACTACTCTGAAAGCTTTTATCTATATCAACTTACTCCTGGGGTTTTTTAATCTCATTCCTCTACATCCTTTGGATGGAGGAAAAGTGCTAGCTCGTTTTTTGCCGGTAGAATGGAACTGGCGTCTGGAACAATGGGAAGGTTATACATCTGTTATTTTAATTGTTCTTTTTGTGGCAGGAGGTTTTAGTTACTTAGCACTTCCGGTTCATTGGCTGTCCACCCAGCTCATTTATCTAGCACAGTTTTTTGTGTAACCATCGATTAAAGTAGGTGTATTTCAGGGAAAGAGAAAAAAATGAAAAAACTTGCCAACTATAATATATTCTTTCATTATAAGACGAATGGATATTGATAAAAAAGATGTTTTAATTCGGATGCTAGGTACACCTAATCCCTACGCTTTGAAGTTTGTTTTAAATCTACCCTTAAAAAATAAAGGTAGAGCCACTTTTTATAGTAAGGAAGATTGCTCAAATTTACCTTTATTTCACTCTTTGTTTGATATCCCTGGTTTAAAACAAATTTTTGTGTTTCAAAATCAAATGACTTTAACTCATGAAGGTAGTGTAAGTGAAATGGAAATAGAAAAACAAGTAACTGCTATAGTAGGGACGCGTATGGCGGTTCATGATCCTGATTTTCTGTCCTTTGAAGAAGACACAAAGTCTCATATATCCAATTCTGTGGAGAAGGAAAGCAAAGAAGTCTCTCCGGAAATATTAAAGGTGGAAAAAATTCTGGATCGCACGGTTCGTCCCGGGTTACAGGCTGATGGGGGAGATTTAGAAGTATTATCTGTGGAAGAAGATGAAATAAGAATATCTTATCAAGGGGCTTGTGGGGGCTGTCCTAGTGCCATGATGGGAACTTTAGAAGCTATTGAAAATATTTTGCGACAAGAAACCGGTCGGGAAAATTTAAAAGTCATTCCTGTTTAGAAATGACTATCTCTTAGTTCAAAGTCAGTCCAAAAGCTCAGACATGCGTTTTGCCACAGAGCGAGCTTTCAGCTGCTCTGTTTCAAAGCCGAACTCGTTTTGGGCTGACTTTGAACTAAGAGATAGATTCTATCAAATAAGGCTTTCCGTTCAAGTCCAAAAGCTCAGACATGCGTTTTGCTACAGAGTTGTCATTCCGGCGCAGGCCGGAATCCAGAAAAAGCTACAATTATTTTCTGGATTCCGAATCAAGTTCGGAATGACGAGATTTAAAAGTTCAAAATAAAATGAGTGTGTAAGATTTGCATTCTTATAGTAAAATTTCCTTGGCTTTTTTCACGGCGGATATAAGAAATTCCACATCTTTTTCATCATTATAGGCTGCAAAGGAAGCTCTTACAGTACCAGATGATAAATTCAATTTTTTCATTAAAGGTAGGCAGCAATGATGACCTGAGCGAATAGCAACTCCCGCTTGGGAAATAAGTTGTCCTAAATCACGACAGTGTGAGGATTTTAGTATAAAAGATAGAATATTTTTTTTGGTCGGTGAGGTTCCGATAATTTCCAGTCCTGATATTTTTTTTAATTCTTCTTCCGCATAAGATAATAAAGTTTTGCTCTTGGTTGTTTCAAAAAAATTTTGCTTGTTTAAAAAATCCAAAACGGAACCAAGAGCTAACACTCCTTCTACAGGTGGTGTACCTGCTTCAAAACATTGTGGAGGTTCTGCCCGTTCATAACCTGATAAGCTGACATCTGTAACCATGCCACCTCCTAATTGCCAAGGCTTGAGTTTTTCAAAATGTGTTTTTTTTGAATAAAGCACTCCAACTCCCGTGGGAGCGAAAAGTTTATGTCCTGAAAATACCAAAAAATCACAATCTGTTTTTTGCACATTTATCTGTTCAGCCGTCATGGCTTGAGCTGCATCTATTACAGTAAGGATATTTTCTGCTTTTGCTAAAGGAATCAGCTCTTCAATTGGATTGCGTGTTCCTAAAGCATTGGAATAATAAGTGAAAGCAAATAGTTTTGTTTTTTTATTAATTACTTTGTTCCATTCAGAAATAACTAATTCACCATTTTTATCTACAGGTAAAAATTGAAGTTTTAATTTTTTTCTTTTGGCTAAAGCCTGCCAGGGAAGAATATTAGAGTGGTGTTCCATTTCTGTAAGTAAAATTTCATCGTTCTCTTGAAAGAAGTCTTCTAAAGCGAAAGATAGAAAATTAATACCTTCTGTTGTGCTTTTAGTAAAAATAATCTCTTCAGTGTTTTTTGCCTGAATCCAGTGTTGAATTTGTGAACGGGTATTTTCATACATTAAAGTAAGCTCATCACTTAAGTAATGATCTCCCCGATGAACATTGGCTGTTTTTTCTCTATAAAATTGATTAAGAATCTCTATTACGCACAGAGGTTTTAAGGTAGTGGCAGCATTATCCAAATAGGATCGATTTTTTTTTCTCAGATATTGAATCTGTGGAAAGTATTTTTGAAATTCTGACACACTTTTTTATCCTTCTTTGTAAAACAATTTTTGTTTATAGGAATTATTTTTTATTAAAGATCACTTATACGAATGATAGTGTCAAATATAATCTGTGTTTCCCTTATAATTTATTCTAATTACCTCTATCATTCTGTCGGAGGTTTGTCATTCCGGACTTGATCCGGAATCCAGAGGATGCTTGTTATTTTTACTGGATTCTGAATCAAGTTCAGAATAGTGGAAGCCATCAAAATGGCTTCCAGTTTACCGGGATGACAAGCTTACTGCATGGGTTGAAGGTTTAGATATTTTTTTTTGTTTTTTTGAATTTTATGGCTTAATTGCGTAACGAGATTTTTATTGGGGAATAGATTTAAAGTATCTTGTATATACGCCATCATGAGAAGCTCAAAAGCTTTTGTCTCTTCCAATCCTCGGCTTTGCAGATAAAACACTTCATCTTTGTTAATTTGACCGGCCGTAGCTCCGTGTTGAGCTTTTACTTCTCCACAATGGATTTCCAGTTCAGGTTGTGTATAAGCTGTTGCCTTAGAACTCAATAAGAGGTTTTTAGAAGATTGGGCACAGTCGGTTTGAGTAGCCTCTGTAGAGATATAAATCTTCCCTTGAAAGATATTTTTTGCATAGTCATTTAAAATCCCTCTGGAAAGTTGTCTGGAATATCCTTCTTTTTCGAAGTGATGAATATAAAATTTTTGATCCCTACAAGCTTTTTGTTTTAAAAGAACTAGACTCAATAATACACTATGAACTTTTTCCCCTAATTGATGAACTGCAACGTTATCTTTGGAAAGTCCGGACCCCAAACTGAAGCTTAATCTATCCATGCGAGAAGCTTTTTCCATATCGCAATGGACCTGGTTCAGATAAAAAGAATTTGGAAGACCTTGATCTAAATGTAACCACTTCAAAGAGGATTCAGAAGAATTTTTCACATCTGTTGCCATATTTATTACATTTGTTTTTGCAGATACACTTTCAATCAAGGTTATTTCAGCTCCTTTGTCCAGAAAAATAAAGTTCTGTAAATTCCAAAGAGAGGAAAGTATTGGTAAATTTTCAAAGGCAGCTGACTTATCAAAGGAGAAGTGAATATGTAAAGGTGTTGAAATTTTACACCCTTCTTGAACAAATAAAATATAAGAATCCAATGGAAGTGCACCGGCTAGGTGATAAAAGCCATCTCTTTTTCTTTTAGAAGTTTGATTGGTAATCCATGACCAAGCGGGAAAATCAGGGCTTAGATTTTTCCATGTACAAAGTTTTAAGCCTTTAGGGAGATTTTTAACAGAGTCTTCCATTAAAATGCCATTATGGAAACAAATTTTATGCGAATCGGAAAAACAGAAAATACTGTCATTGGAATGATCTTCATTAGCGGATATAGAGGGGGCAGACACAGCCGGTGAAAAGATATTATTAAGGAAAGAGTTTGTATTGGTAAATTTCCAATTGGGATCTTTAACTGAAGGAAAGCCTTTTTTTAAAAATTGAGCAAAGTTTTCACATTGATTTTTTCTAATCTTTTTCTGATGAACCTCTGCAATTGATTGAGTCCATGATTGTTTTTGCTTTTCAAACTCACTTTCCAGAGTTTTTAGCCATTGTTGATGACTTTCAGATATATTCATAATAATTTTTTCTCTTTTTAAACAAGGCCTGTATAGCCTTTTTCTTCCAGTTCGTTTGCCAGTTGGTGATCTCCACTCTTTTGAATTTTACCGTCTTTCATAATATGCACAAAATCCGGTTTTATATGATTCAACAAACGATTGTAATGGGTAATAAGTAAAAAAGCATTCTGCTTGCTTTTTAAATTATTTAAAGCTTGTGCTATTATAGTCATGGAATCCACATCCAAACCTGAATCGGTTTCGTCCAAAACGGCCAGCCTAGGTGATAAAACCGCCATTTGCAAAATCTCATTTCTTTTTTTCTCTCCTCCGGAAAAATCTTCATTAACTGAGCGATCAAGAAAAGAAAAAGGCAGACCTACCATTTCCGTTTTCTTTTTTACAAGTGAGATAAAGTCCTCTTCTTCCATTTCAGGAACTTCCTGGTGTTTACATATAGAGTTGAAAGAGGCTTTTAATAAATTTAAATTACTTACTCCAGGCACTTCCACAGGGTATTGAAAAGCCATAAATAAACCTTCTTTGGCCCTCTCTTCCGGTGTCCATTTGCTTATGTCCTGGTAGTCAAAGTTTTTCTCGTAAAGGATCTTTCCCTGGCTTATCTCATATTCCGGATGACCGGCAATGACTTTAGCTAAAGTGCTTTTTCCACAGCCATTTGGTCCCATAATGGCATGAATCTCCCCGGCCTTAATTTCCAGGTTGATGCCTTTTAAGATAGAGTGGCCTTCTGTTTGTGCGTAAAGGTTTTGAATTTTTAACATGTTTTTACTCAGGCAATACTATTTTCCAATTTCATTTCAATTAATTTAACCGCTTCCACAGAAAACTCCAATGGAAGTTTTTTAAAAACCTGGTGACAAAAACCATTCACTAAAAGAGAAATAGCAGACTCTGTATCCAATCCCCGGCTCTTTAAATAAAAAAGTTGATCTTCATTGATACGGGAGGTGGTGGCTTCATGTTCCACCACGGCAGTTTTATTTTGTATTTCCATAAGAGGATAGGTATTGGCGGCACTATTTTTTCCGGCTAGCATAGAATCACATTGGGAAAAATTTCTAGCCCCTTTCGCTTGTGGAAGAATTTTTACCTGACCGCGGTAGCTGTTTACGGAATCATCCGTGGAAATACCTTTGGAAATAATGGTGCTCTTAGTGTTTTTTCCAATATGAATCATATTGGTTCCTGTATCCGCCTGCATTTTATCATGCGTGAGTGCTACGGAGTAGAAAGCGCCGGAAGAATGATCTCCTTGCAAAATACAACTGGGATATTTCCAGGTAATAGCTGCACCGGCTTCTACTTGAGTCCAGGAAATACGAGAGTGTTTTCCCAGGCATTTTCCTCTTTTAGTTACAAAATTGTAGATTCCACCTTGGCCTTGTTCATTACCTGGATACCAGTTTTGCACGGTGGAGTACCGAATCTCTGCATGATCTAAAGCCACCAGCTCTACCACAGCCGCGTGAAGCTGATGAGAATCTCTCATGGGTGCTGTACAACCCTCTAGATAATTCACATAAGAAGATTCTTCCGCTACAATCAATGTTCGTTCAAATTGTCCTGTATCTTTTTCGTTGATGCGAAAATAAGTAGAAAGATCCAAAGGGCATCTGACTCCCTTGGGAATAAAACAAAAAGATCCATCTGTGAAAACGGCTGCATTCAGACAAGCAAAGAAGTTGTCCTTATAAGGTACTACGGAACCAAAATATTTTTTCACTAGATCAGGATACTTTTTTATAGCTGATGAAATAGAGCAAAAAATGACACCACTTTTTTCTAAAGCATCCTGATGAGTGGTTCCTAGAGAAACACTGTCAAAAACTACATCTACTGCCACTCCGGCTAGTCGTTTTTGTTCATTCAAAGGAATGCCTAGACGTTCAAAAGTTTTTAATAATTCAGGGTCCACTTCCTCTATACTTTTTTTCTTTTGTTTTTCTGTAATTGGTGTGGAGTAATAATGAATATCCTGATAATTGATAGGTGGGTACTTTAAATCCGCCCACTTTGGTTCTTTTAAAGTGAGCCAATGACGATAAGCTTTCAGACGAAGTTCCAGCATCCATTCCGGTTCTTCCTTACGATTGGAAATGCGGCTAATGAGTTCTTCACTAAGACCTTTAGTAAATTTCTCTGCCGGTATGTTTGTTACAAAGCCATGTTTGTACTTTTGTTTGTTTAGCATTAATATATTCTCCAGACTTTCTATTTTATCACTAATGGCAAGACTTTTGCCATAGAGCAGAAAGAACTTGCATTGTGACATAAATAAGTTATTTTTCAACTTAATTGATGAAAAAAATTCTTATTATTTTCTTTTGTGTTGTGGCCCTTGTTCAGGTTAGCACCTCTTACGCGGAATCAGAACCGGAAGAAATTACTAAAATAGAAGCAGAGAATCCGGCAAAGGTGGGAGTCATAGAGGCTCTACGATCCGCGAGTTTAATTGTTAAGCTCACAATGATCTTACTAGCTTTTATGTCTATTTTTTCATGGGCTATCATTTTAAGCAAATGGAATTTATTTAAAAGTAATACAGCTAATAATGAGCCTTTTGAAGATATTTTTTTTAAAGCTTCCTCTCTGGATGAGATATTTGATATGTCTAAATCCTATCCTAAAAGCTCTTTGGCTGCTGTATTTCGTTCCGGTTATTCTGAATTAAAGAAAATTATCAGTTCAAAACAAAGTCCTGATACAAGTAATTTATTATCCGGTATGGATAATTTACAAAGAGCTTTAAATAAAGCTGTCAGTAATGAAGTTTCTTATATGGAAAGAAGGTTGTCTTTTCTTGCTACTACTGGTTCGGTTAGTCCTTTTATTGGCTTATTTGGTACAGTATTTGGAATTATGAACTCTTTTCAACAAATTGGGGCAATGGGAGCGGCTCATTTGGCTGTTGTGGCACCTGGTATTTCAGAAGCTTTAATTGCTACCGGTTTTGGTCTTTTTGCGGCTATTCCAGCAGCGGTTTTTTATAATCAATTTATAAATGAGATTAAAAAAGCTGAACTTCAGTTTAATAATTTTGTGACAGATTTTCTTAACATATCCAAAAGAAATTTTTTCAAATAAAACTGAAGACAACACAGACTAAGGGCTATTATAATTGTTTGATAAAAGGAGTTTGTCCGTATGGGTGCTCAAGTGGAAAATAAACAAGGCCGTCGAGTACTGAGTGAAATTAATGTCACTCCTTTTGTGGATGTAATGTTAGTTTTATTGATCATTTTTATGGTTACTGCTCCCATGATGCAGCAGGGTTTAAATATTGAATTGCCGGAGACAGTTTCTGCCGGCATTTCCGTTCCTGATGAGCCTTTTATTTTGGTTATAAAAAAAAATAAGCAAGTTTTTATTGGTTCAACACAAGTACCTATATCTCAGTTGGGGGAAAAAACCACTGCGATTCTTAAAGCTAGAAAAGATAAGCAGGTTTACATACAAGCTGATAAGTTTGTAGAGTATGGAGTGGTAGCTGAAGCTCTGGCCGAGATGCGCGCAGCCGGTTTATATCAGGTTAGTTTAATTACCACTTCCAAGGGAAAATAGCCAATTTTTAAAAATAAATGGAGATGATGTGCGTACCGGAGATTTTTTTTCCCGTTTTCTTTTTTACTCTTTATTGATTCATTTTGTTGTTATTGTATATGTTATCTTTGATCCTTTATCAAGCATGTTTTCCAGAAAAAATATCCGGATTAAAAATGCTATCCGAGTGGACACGGTCGGTCTTCCTGAATTGAAACGACCGCATCAGGCAAAACCAACCGTTCAACAGAAAAAGCCGGTTACAAAAAAAAAGGCAATCAAAAAGAACACTAAAACAATTAAGCCAACTAAGCCGGTAGTGAAAAAAAAGCCAGTTGCTAAAAAAAAGCCTGTAAAACAAGTGCAATTAAAAAAATCAAAACCTAAAAAAGAAAAAAAACCGGTGGTGGATAAAATTCGAAAAGAGCAAAATCAGGCGATGGATAAGATTAAAGAGCTTAAAAAAATGGAGCAAAAACAAGATCATGCTATTGAAAAGTTGGAAGCTATGGACAGTATTGAAAAAATAAAGCAGGAATTAGAGACACCTAAATACACCGGAGCTCAAATTTCCAAAGGAAACGCTCAAGAAGGGGAGACAGTAACAGATTTTCAGATGCTTCAATACTTTACATCCGTGAGAGCGCATATTAATATGTATTGGAGTCTTCCTCAGGAGTTGGCGGAAAAAAATCTTCGAGCTAAAATTTATACGGAAATCAATAATGAAGGTGTGGTTTTAAAAGGGAAAATTATGCAATCCTCGGGTAATGAAGATTTTGATGCTAGAGTGCTGAATACCATTGAAAGAGCTTCCCCTCTGCCAAAACCCCCTACAAGAGAGATTGAAAAACTACTGTCAAAGGGAGTGGTATTTAATTTTCCGGAATAAAGCATTATTCAAAATGGTTAAGAAGAGAGAGGATTTATGAAAGAAAGACGGTTTATAAAATTTAAAATTAAGAAATTTGTGTATAAAAAACAATTGCCGTATTTTTTTCTACTTTGTGGTTGTTATTTTATTTTAACTCCTGCAAGTGCTTATGTATCTATTGATGTTGGAAAAGCTCATGTGCGGGAAAGCCAAATGGCTATTCAACCGCTGATTTTATCCGGGCCTTCTTCTGCTTCTGCTTTGGAAATCGGTTCTCGGATTTTTAAGATTGTGGAAAGTAATTTATCCACTTCCGGCTATTTTAAGTTGATTGATCAAGAAGCTTTTTTAGAAAAACCGGGAGAGAAAGCCTTTGAACCTTATCCTAAAGACCCTAATGGTTTTATATGGAAGAATTGGAAACTTCTAAACACTGATTATCTGGTTTTGGGAGGATACTCTTTTAAAGATAATACAGTATATCTGGATTTGTATCTTTATCATATTCCTTTAAGGAGAAAGGTGTTTCAAAAAAAATATACAGCGCCTTCTTCTTTAGTGGAAAAGCTATCTCATAAAATCTGTAACGATATTGTGAAAGTGTTAACAAGAAATCAAGGGATTTTCTTAACAAAAATTGTAGCAGTAAGAAATATGGAAGGTAGTAAGAAAGAATTATTTGTTATGAATTGGAATGGAAAAAACAAAAAAAGATTATCTTTTCATCGTTCTACAGTGCTTTCTCCTTCCTGGTCCAGAAATGGAAAGTATATTGCTTATACCGCTTTTTTATACAGAAAAAGCATAAAAAGAAGAAGTGGTTCCTTGATTTTATATAATCGTGTAAATAAAACACGACGTATTGTTTCCAAAAAAAGAGGGGCACATCTAGGATCTGATTTTTTACCGGATGGTAAAAGTATTCTATTGTCTAGTTTTTTAGGAAAGGGGTATATGGACATTGCTAAAATGTCTCTGGTGGATGGTTCCGTTACTCCTCTTACTCGTGGTCCTTATGGTTCTATTAATGTGGAACCGGTGGTTCATCCCAAAGGGAAAAATATTCTTTTTTCTTCTGATCGCGGAGGGAAAGTGATGATTTATTCAATGAATATGAATGGAAAAAATATTCGTCCTATTACCTGGCAGGGTTCCTATAATTCAACACCGGATTATTCTCCCGATGGAAAACAGGTAGTATTTTCCGGTCGCGCCGGTGGGCGCTTTGATATTTTTATTATGAATGCGGATGGTTCCAAACTGCGCCGATTGACTAGTTCTAAAAAAACAAATGGCAAATGGGCTGATAATGAATCACCCTCATTTTCACCGGATGGACGTTATATAGTTTTTACCAGTAATCAGACAGGAAAATATCAGCTTTATATTATGAATATATTAAACTCTCATGTTACACGGATTACTACTGACTTGCATAATTATAAAAGTCCAAAGTGGTCTCCTTTTTTTAATTAGGATCAGGATCCTTGAGGAGAAAGAAATATTGAGTCAATCAACATCAATAGAAAACAACGGAAATACTGAATCTTCAAAATGGACGGGACCCTTAGTAGTGGACTTGGATGGTTCACTGATAAAAACAGAGCTACCTTGGGAAACTTTCTTATCTGTTTTAGTGCATCATCCTTTTCAATTATTAAAAATCTTTTTGAGAAAAATAAAAAATAATAAAGAATGTTATGTAAAAATAGAATTGCAAAAATGGGCTGAACTTTCCTTGGAACATGTGCCTTTTTCAAAAAAGTTCTTAGAGTATTTAAAAAAAGAAAAGGCCAATGGACGGGAATTGGTTTTATGCACCGGTTCCACTCAAGTGTATGCGAATAAGATACAGGAAATCACAGATTTGTTTGATTCTGTTTGGGGTTCTACACTGGGAACAAACTTAGTGGGTCGGAAAAAAGCTATGTTTCTAGTAGGAAAATATGGAGAAAAAAAATTTGATTATGCCGGTAACTCTTTTGCTGATTTAAAGGTGGCTCCGTATGCTCGTCAGTTTATATTAGTAAACCCTTCTTTTTTGGCTTCCTGGTTTTCCAAAAAATTAAAAATTCATCGTCGGTTTATGGAAAAAGATTTAAATCCGAATCTTTTTTCACATACCCTAGGTTTTCCGCTGTGTTTTTTAAACTGTTTGATTTTTATAGTGCCTCTTTTTACACAACCAGGTTCTTCAGGAAACATATTTTTTTCATTGGCTTTTTCTATGGTGCATTTTAATTTTCTGGCAATAGCGTTTCATGTTTTTTTTGAGATGTCTCATGTTGCTTTGGATAGAGAGAATTTACAAGCAGAATCGGATAATCTATTTGCCTCCGGTGATTTGAATCTTTCTCTTGGTTTTTTTCTTGCTGGATCGTTTTTACTATTAGCTTTTATTTCTCTTATATATTTAGTGGTATCTCGTCCTTTAAGTATTATTCCCTCTTTACTTTATATTCCTTGTGTTTATTTGTTGGTGTATAAAACAATCAAGGGATGGCAAGTTCCATTTGCTTTTAGATATATCCTGCTTGCCGCTGTGGTGTTGCTACAAGGAGCTATTATTATTTTATTTTAAATTATTTTAATAAAAAAGCTTAAGTTGTCAGATTGAAGTCCGATAGAAAATTTATGAAGCTCTTAATTTTATTATTTCTTATGTTTCCCTTTATGAGTTATTCTGGTCTGGAGAGAGTTGATGGTGAATTTCTATGCAGTCAAGAACGCAAAAAATGGGGTGATGCTATTACAGAGTATAGAAGTTTAAACGAAGCTCAAGCGGAAGCTTGGAAAGTTCAAGCTCGCCAGTCAGTTAGAGCCAGTGAGTTGAATGAAAATGTAAAAACGGTAAAAGACGAATTTAAAACAGCAAAGGAAACATTGTTTGAATCATATAAAGATTTCCATAATTGTGTTAATCAAGCGGGAACGAATAATAATTCAGACAGACCAATATGTAGTCAAGAAAATCAAAAAGTTATGGAAGCGAATCAAAGAGCAAGTGATTTGGAGAGCGCTTTTGAGCAAGCTTTTAATGAGTGGAAAGAAGTAGCAGAAGAAGCCTACAGACTTAATAATGAATGGGAGGAAACTGTTAGAAGCCGGAAAGAAGTTGGAGATAAAATGGAGCATGAACGGGTTAAGTATGATGAATGTATGTATGAAAATTATAAAGTACCTATACCAGAAAAACATACAGATTCCTATCGTTGATTATTAATTCGTCTATTTGTTGTGATATCTATTTTAAGTTAGTCTTATACATAAGTCTGTATTTGAAATTAATTTTTTTTTTAAGTCCCTTTTTTTATCAGAGTGAGCCATACTTTTTTTGTTATGGAATTCAAGGAAGAATCCACTTATGAAATATTTATTAAGCTTTATTTTATTTTTTCTTTTCCAATCGGCTTTAGTGCAGGCTAGTACGGATAGTAAAGACCTGGATAAAAAATACCAGCATCTAAAAGTATTTTCAGATGTTTTATACACTATTGAAAAAGCCTATGTGCGAGAGGTCTCATCGGAAAAGCTAGTTCAAGGAGCTGTTAAGGGTATGATGAAAGAGTTGGATCCTCATTCGCATTTTTTACCGGCAAAACAACTGAAAGTATTTAAACAAGAAGCTACAGGGCAATTTAGTGGTTTAGGTTTAGAATTAGCCATAAAAAATAAACAGCCGATTATTCTTTCTGTTTTAGAAGACTCTCCTGCCAGCAAAGCAGGTATGAGAGCAGGACAAATTATTTTGCAGATAAATAACAAAAAGACAACCGGCTTAAACAGAGAAGAAATATCTAATTTACTTAAAAGTCGAAGAGGAAAAAAATTTAACATTACAGTTAAAGATCCGAACTCTAAAAAAAATCATCAAATGCAATTACGGGCGGAAATTGTTTCCTTTAAATCGGTTTCATATAAAGATATTGGTGATCAATTTCTTTATGTAAGAATTAATGCTTTTACAGAGCGCACTTTACGGGAAGTGCGAAAAATCATGAATAGGCATAAAAACCTTAAAGGTTTTATTTTAGATTTAAGGGGTAATCCTGGTGGTTTGTTAGAATCCGCAATACAAGTAGCCGATCTATTTATTAAAAAAGGTACCATTGTCAGTATAAAAGGGAGGTTGAAAGATTATGAACAAGTATTTCAAGCTCATTCTTCTGAAGCTTTTATTAATTTTCCAATGATAGTTTTAATAGACACTTACTCGGCTAGCGCAGCGGAAATATTAGCGGGTGCTTTGAAAGAAAACAAAAGGGCTATGTTATTAGGTAGGAAAAGCTTTGGTAAAGGTTCTGTGCAATCTCTTATTCATTTAGATCAAGGTAATGCAGTTAAACTGACTGTGGCTCATTATTACACTCCTAATGGAAATTCCATTCATGAAAAAGGAATTGAACCGCATATTGAGTTAAAACAATCCTTGCCTTCTGATCAATCAAAACCTGTTCAATTTACTAGTAAAGAAGATATGGATTTTCAACAAGCTTTTTCTTTTTTGAAGATGTTTAGATATTTTAACCCTGTTTCGAACCAGTCATCTGGTCTTTGATTTTATTGATCAAACGATTTTCCATCTGGCGGATAGCTTCTCTGGTTACAGAAAAATGTGTACCAATTTGTTGGAGAGTTAAAGGACTATCTGACAACAGTCGGTTTTCCAGAATAAATAGTTCTTTGGTGTTTAAAGAAGGACGAAGTTCTTTAATGCTTTTTTGCATGAGGATTTTTTCCTGAGAAAAGTTGATCTTTTCTTCAAGAGAATTATCTTCTGTGTTGGTTTGTGCCTCTAATAAGTTGGCATTGCTATTTCCTACTATAGGTTGATCCAAGCTCAGGTCTCGTTCTTTGAGCCTTTGGCGCATAGTGTGCACTTCTTTTTCCTTAAACCCGGAATGGGTGAGTAGTTTCATGTCTTCCTTATAAGGTAATTGAGCCAGTTGTTCTTGTTGTTTTCTAAGAAGGTAAAATAATTTTCTTTGCTTGGCAGTGGTGCCGATACGAACCAAAGAATATTGCCGCATTAAATATTCCTGAATATATCCCCGAATCCACCAAACTGCATAAGTAATCAGGCGTACTCCTTTATAGGGATTGAATTCTTTAATAGCATGAAGAAGCCCTATATTTCCTTCTTGAACTAAATCAATCAATCGGGAACCGAAGCGGGTGTATTCTGCAGCAATTTTAACTACAAAACGCAGATTAGCTTGAGCTAAAGCCTGGGCTATTTTAGGGTCTTTACTTTCATAAAATTTTTTACTCAATTCTTCTTCTTCTTCTTTGCTGAGAACAGGAAATTTTCCAATTTCATTTAAATAAGCTTGTACGGGGTCGCTGACAACGGGAGTGCCTGAGCGAATCACTTCTGTTTTATAAGCTTTTTTTGATTTTTTTTTCTTCTTCTTCATAAAGGGTTACCTGTTTATATAATATATTGATTGTAAGAAATGTCTCAACAGTATATATTCTATATCATTGACACTCTCAAATAAAGGTCAAAAAATATACAGCTAGAAAAAAACAATGAAACAAAAAGAATTTGTTAAAGAATTAAAACGAAGCCATTATTGTGGCGAATTAAGAGCTTCTCATGCAGACTCTGAAGTAATCCTTATGGGTTGGGTGAAAAAAATAAGAGATCACGGCCAACTTGTATTTATGGATTTAAGAGACAAAAGCGGTTATGTTCAGGTGGTGTTAGATCCGAAAAAAAAAGGATTGGAGTCGGTTTCTTCTTTTGGCTTGGAAAGTGTGGTAGCTGTTCAAGGGAAAGTTTGTTTAAGACCTAAAGATATGGTCAGTGACAAAACTCAAACAGGGGAAGTGGAGATAATGGCAAATCGCTGTGAACTTCTTTCTCGTTCGGATACACCACCCTTTTTAATTGATGATAAAAATATTTCAGAGAATCTGGGTTTGAAATATCGTTATTTAGAGCTTCGATCCCAAAAGTTGCAAAAAAATCTTCATTTAGCCCATGAAGTGTATCAGGTTATTCGCAAAGAACTTTCCCAAAGAAACTTTGTAGAAGTGAATACTCCCGTTTTGTATAAAACTACACCAGAGGGTGCAAGGGATTATCTAGTGCCTTC
>JANQSX010000119.1 GCA_028279085.1 Bdellovibrionales bacterium | reverse complement strand
AGTCAACAAAGTAGTCATAATAAATGCCGTTTTCCGAGAAATAAGTTGATTAGGATCAGAAAAGAAAAAAGCTGGTGAATATTTTTTTCCTAATACTTGCTTTTCTTTTTTATCTTCTTCTTTTGGTGAGTTCTGATTTTGTTGATCCAAAAACTGCTCCCTTCTTTCTCTCATTGTATCTTCCCAATCTTTCATTTGTTCAGCAAAACGTTCATCTAAACTCATGAAATTTAAAATTTTCTCTTGTTTTTGATTAAAAACCTCATGTAATAAAAAAGGAGTTACTTTTTTACCCTGACGTCCCAAAATGGAGAAGACTTTTGTCATTTCATACAAAGTGACACTACTAGAACCAAGAGCCAAAGTATAATCAGGATTAAGAGAGCTAAATATACCTAATCGGCGAGCATAATCACTGACCCATTGGATACCGATGTTTTCAATAACTTTTACTGTAGGGACATTCATAGAACGAATGAGCGCATTTCTAAAAAGAATATCTCCTGAAAATCGCCGACCATAATTATCAGGCTTCCATGTCTTCTGCTCTTCTTCATTTTCTTTAACTTCCTGTTTTTTCTCCCCTTCCTGCCAAAGGCCCTCCGCCTCTTCCTCTTCATAAACCACAGGGGCATCAGTGATTAAAGTAGCAGGGGTAAAACCTTTATCCAAAGCCGCCAAATACACTAGAGGCTTAAATACTGAACCCGTTTGACGGGCAGCTTGATAAGCACGATTAAATTGAGAGCGTTGAAAATCATACCCCCCCACTAAAGCTAAAATATCTTCTGTTTGTTGATCAAAAACAATTAAGGCCCCTTCCACTAAAGGCTCTTGTTCTAAAGAAAGGATTACTCCAGTAGTAGAAACAGGATGGTCATCGGTATCTTTACTTGTAGTTACATTATTTACATTCATTACCTGTTGATCCGGCTCCCCGGATTTTACTTTAAATAAGTCTTTTTTCTTAAAATGATCTCGCAAAAAACCTTTCAAAGCTTCAAAATTTTCTATGTTTTTTATATCCTCTTGTTCCTCTTTTCTTTCTTCACTTGATTTTCGGGAATCAAAACTCTCCGTTTTTTCTACCTTTACAAAAACCACATCCCCTGTTTTTAAAGCTAAAGAAGGTTTTTCCAAAGAAAAAAACTTAAAGCTAGTTTTAGGATTCGGTGTTCTGGCCCATTTCATATTTTCCAAAGGAAGAACCCCCCAAACTCCAAAAGGAAGTTCAAGAAAAACCCTTTTATCTTTATCATCCACTTTTCTAACTAAGGCTTTAAAAATTTCATGGAGTTTAATTCCATGTAAATGTCCTTCTTCATAAGCACTCTCTTTTAATTGATCAAATTCCTTTAAGTCTTCTTTTTGTATTTCCAAAGGTTGAATGGCACGAAACTCTCTCCTCTTCCCTATAATTTCTTGTTCCTCTTTTTTAAAAAAAGCTTGTATACTTTCCGGTTTATTTAAATGCATTAGAGGACCTCTAAAGCCCTGTCTCTTATCTAACTCTCTTAAACCGGCTTTCAAATGTTTTCGAGCTATCTTTTGAAAAGACAAGTCCATAGCACTTTTAATTTTAAGGCCGCCCGTGAGCAAAAGTTCTTCATCCACCTTTTGTAAAAGAGCTTGCCTCAGTGTCTCTAAATAATACGGAGCTTTTTCATGATATTTTTCTCTCAAAAAAACCTTTAAAGGTTTTTGTCTTATTTGATCGGCTTGTTCCTTATCTATGTAATTTTCTTCTACCATTCTTTGTAAAACATAAATTTGACGTTCTTTGGCTTTTTTAGAGTTATAGATAGGGGAAAAGCGACTAGGGGCTTGAGGAAGCCCCGCCAGAAGAGAACCTTCTGCTAAATCCAAATCTTGGACTTTTTTCCTAAAATAAATTTCCGAAGCCATACCTACTCCATAAGCTCCATGTCCTAAATAAATTTGGTTTAAATACAGAAATAAAATCTCTTCTTTACTTAAATATTTTTCCATACGAAGAGCCAAAACAGCTTCTTTGAGTTTTCTTTTATAAGTTTTTTCTGAAGAAAGAAGTAAAGAACGGGCAACTTGTTGAGTAATAGTAGAACCTCCTTGTACTTTCCTACCCGCTTTAATATTAGCTAAAAAAGCTCGGAAAATAGCTTTAAGGTTCAAACCTTTATGCTCAAAAAATCGTCCATCTTCCGCCGCTACAAACGCTTGTATTAAAACCGGTGGAAACTGACTGTATGGTACAAGAATCCTACGCTCTTTAAAAAATTCCCCGGCTTTATTCCCGTTCCGATCAAAAACCGTAGAAATGAGAGGAGGTTTATAGTCTTTTAAATTCTCCACAGAAGGAAGTTCTCTGATAAGAAAAAGAAAATAGAGAGCGTATACAAAAATCACACCTAAAATAACGAGAAAAGGAAAAAAAATCAGAGTTTTCTTCACTAAAAAGCCCCTTCTATTCCTATATTTTTTATTCTTCCATTAATTTATGAAGAAATCTCACACAGATATTTTATTCAACCAACTGATTTTAATTTTTTATTCGCTACATTTCTGTCAGAATTATAAGATTTTCCTCTTTCATCAATTAAAACCCAGAAGTTTTAACATGTTTTTCTCCTTTTTTCCAAATATTCACAAAGCGGACCGGCAAAAAAACACTCCTGTTTTGAAAAAATCTTTAAAGATAAAAGGGAAATATACCGAAAGTTTTTTTATGGAACGGAAGGGTAAAGAAGCCTCTATATTCAGCGCCAAGCTGAGCTTATAGAGCCTTCCCTTTCGCTTCCTTAAATTTCAAAATAAAGAAACCAAAGATAACACTTAAGAGATAAAAGGTTTCAAGCTAAATATAGGATGACTAAGGATAAAATAAAATGTCTGTTTCATTAAACAAATTTTTCCAAAAACAGTGTTCATTATTTACCGGCTTTATTTTCTTACTAACTATTCTCTTATTGAGCTTTAATGGCTCAGCAGCAGAGTACACTAAAAGCGATAGAGAGCTGGATTTAATGGAACAGCGGCAAAGAGAACAAAAAGAAAGAGAAGATAGAGAATTTGAGTATAGACAGCAACAAGATGCGGAAAGAGCAAGAAGAGAGAACGAAAGAGACAGACGAGAAGCCGAAAGGGAAAGACAGCGACAAATAAGAGAGGCTGAAAGAGAAAGAAAGCAAGAATGGAAAGAGGCCCAAAGAGAAAGACAAGAAGCTTATGAAAAGGCAAAAAGAGAATGGAAAGAAACACAAAGAGAAAGAAAGCAAGAATGGGAAGAGGCAAAAAGAGAACAGAAAGAAGAGGATAGAGAAAA
>JANQSX010000090.1 GCA_028279085.1 Bdellovibrionales bacterium | reverse complement strand
ATTTTCAAATTTACCTCTTACTCTTATCCTTTTTTCAAGTGCATCTGCCTTTGAAGGATTTACTCCCTTTGTTCGTAGAAGTTCCATTAGATTTGTAAGATCGTCTATTTTATTTGGTGAGAAATGTCTAGCTCTTGTGCCTATATTATTTAGTGCTCTTGTCGTAAGTCTTGTTGTGTGGTCTTCTGCTTGATTCTGTCCTCTTAAAATATTTATTATCCGTCTCCTTTCATCTTCTGTTTTTTTTCTTAAGAAGATCTGGTTTATTGCAGTTGTAATGTCAACTCTAGATGCTATATTGTGTTTAGTATTTTTTTCCCCTACCACTCCAGCTTGTATTAATTTTCTTCTTTGTTCTTGTGTAAATCCAGCTTCTTTAAGAATTTCGGCTTTTCGCTTACGCTGAGCAAAGGTATAATTTCCTATGCCGGCTTGTGTACCATCCGCTCCTTCTTCTCCTATCCCTACAAGATGAGCTTTGCGAATCGCTCTCACTTGTTCATTGGTTAAAGAGGTGCCTAAGTGCTCTTCTCCTAATCTTCTTAATCTATGTAAATCATTTGTTCTCTCAGAGGCTGCTCCAATGGCCTCTACTACTTTTTTACTTGCCTGCATGGCTGCAGGGACAGTTAAAGGCAGGGATACTAAAGCCGCTTCCACCAAACACGATTTATAATTTTTCTTTAATGTAGCTGTCTCCCTAATATTTTCACTGCATTTATTGTTATCACTTTGAAAACTTGCACTTTCCAATTGATTCCAATTTTTACTACATTCCTCAAATGCTTGTTTTACATGATCTGATGAAGCTAGAGCCTCTACACCGAACAGAGCGCCAGCCATGGTCCATGTTGGCCTAGTACTCTTCCCTGCTGAGAGGAATCTGGCCACTGTCATTGCCGCTTTTCCTCCCATGATTATTCCCCCCAGACCTAATGACCCTGCTAAAAATACGGAATCTAAAAATAGCCCTTTCATTAGATCATCAGTATGTTCTTTTTCTTCTCTTATCTGCGCCCGACACTGTGCCGCTTTTAATGCGGACATTGCAGGTTCATTCAAGTTATAGCTTTCTAAATTATCCAACTGGGGGGAAACAGAAATGATCTCCAAAGCATCCTTGCATTGCCTAGGATCATAAACTTTGCTGTTTAAACATTGTGTAGCTTGTTTTTGTTTTTTCAGTTTTTTCAATAACTCGGCTTTGGTTGCTTCAGCCTGATTTTTGATAAGCTCGGCTACTTTCCGAGGAGACTGCCTTTCTTCTTCTGAAAGATCGGAAAGATTGTCTGTAAAATTATTACCGTTTATCCAGGGGTATAGCTGGTCAATCATTTCTATTGTTGATTCTGTTTTTTCTTTATGACTTGTCAAAGCCTCTAATTCTTCTCTCAAAGTTTCTAAGGGTTCAGAAGTTTGATTATTTCTTTGAATATGTTGCAGATAATTGAGAGCGGATTGTAAGTTATAATGTTGTTCATTTTTTGAAGCTGACTGAAGACGAATGGAGTCTCGTTCATCTTCCAAAAGGTCTTTTGCCTGGAGGGCATGTATGGTTTGTTCGGCTATATCAATAGAATGCCCGGGAGCCTGACACTGTTTCAACTTTCTACACTTTTCAACAAGAGCGGGAAATTCATAAAAATTACAGGACATACCGGAAAGCAAAGAATGACCCTCTTCTGCGCTAATCTCATTGAGACTGGCTAGCTGTAACAAAGTCTGTTCAATGCCTTTTTCTAACCTCTTCATGGAATAATAGTAATCCGCCACAAAGCGTGCTCTATCATTGGTTGTGATTTTCACTTCCTTTTTGGTTCTCCCTCCGCCAATATTTATTGCTTGTGGGGAACAAGTAGGAGAGCTAACAAGGCCAGGGGGAATAAATGACTCAATAAAATTAGACTGATTTATATCTGTTTCTAACTGGGAGGGTTCTATCTCTTTATCTATTTTACACTGAGAAACAGGTGAAGAAACTATCCCCAGATGAGAGCTTTCTTTGTCCTGATACATGAATTTTTTTAAAACTTGGGGACAGCCGAAATGAGCATTGTTTGTTCTACAAATTCTTTCACAGTTTTGCTTTGAAGAGTTGATTTTCAAAGAATCAATTCCAGAAAGAGTGTTTATTTGCTCTTGAGCAAAACTATTGTAGCATTCATGTTTTTCCGATTCCTGATCTAAGTTTATAAATTTATTTAAAGTAGGACAGAAGCAACCATCTTGCTTGCTATAAACTCCACCAATTCTAGAGCATTGCCTGTTTTTTTCTCTTTCTTCCCTAGCTTGTTGAACTTCTGAGTCGGAAGGTTTGTGTCGTCTGGCTTGTGCATCGGATATTATCAATACCTCGTTTGCTAGAAACACACACACAAGAATTATTTTCTTTAAAACACTCATTTTTATAATTACTTAAAACTTTTCAGATGCTGTGACATCTTAATAATTTATTTTTTCCTCAATACGATTAAAACTTCTGAACACATAATAATAAGTGGTTTTTCATAAACCTATTGTATCAGTTTAGCTTAAAGAATGATATAGAAGACCCTGGATAAAGGTCTTGTTTTAAAATGCTTCATTTCTTCAAGAATAAAAAACCTTAATTAAATTTTTAAATACAATTCTGTTTTTATATCGATCCAGTTTGAACTTTAGTATCTTGACTGGATTCCGGCCCTGGCTGGAGGAACAGATAAAATAAGTACTTTCAAACTATAGGAATGTAATAGAAAAGCAAAAGAAAAAAATTCTGTTAAAGTTCTGCCTTGAGCAAAACAGAAAGTATGCAGACTGTGTTCAAGTCATATTATTATTGGACAACAGGAAGTCTATTTGATATTGGTAATACACTTTATGACAAATGTTACTATGCTTGCTTCATTATCGAAAGAGTTTTTGCGGGTTACTCATTTGGCGGCGGTCGCTAGTTACGAATATGTGGGTTTAGGGGATCGAAATGCGGCTGATCAAGCGGCCGTAAATGCTATGAGAAAAGCGTTTCAAAAAATACCCATTAAAGGCCGAATAGTTATTGGAGAAGGGGAAAGAGATTCCGCTCCCATGCTTTATATTGGAGAAGAAGTGGGAGCTTGGGGAGAAAATCACAGTGAATGTGATATTGCTGTGGATCCTCTGGAGGGCACTAACCTTTGTGCTAAGGCATTAGGGGGTGCTTTGTCTGTTTTAGCGGTTTCGGAAAAAGGAAGTTTGTTTAATGCTCCTGATGTGTATATGGAAAAAATCGCTTGTGGACCAAAAGCTAAGGGAACAATTGATCTAAGTCAGAGCCCGAAAGAAAACATAAAAAAAGTGGCTGAGGCTTTAGATAAAAATATTTCTGATATAACGGTAGCCGTTTTAGATCGCTCTCGTCATAAGAAATTAATTCAATCTATTTATAAAATAGGTGCACGAATATATTTAATTGAAGATGGTGATTTATCTGCTTCTATTTTAACAAGTTGGAGTGGTAACCAGGAAAATGTTCCTGTGGATTTAATAATGGGTAGTGGAGGTGCTCCTGAAGGAGTGCTTTCCGCAAGTGCACTTAAATGCTTGGGTGGAGACTTTCAAGGTCGTTTGGTCTTTCAAAATGAAGAGGAAAAAAATCGGGCTATGAAAATGGGAGTTACAGAGATAGATAAAGTATACAGTAGAGATGAGCTAGTAAAAAAGCCTGTTATGTTTTGTGCAACAGGTGTCACCGGTGGAGCTTTAGTAAAAAGAGTTATGAAAACCGTCCGGCAAGTTGAAACAGAAAGTCTTTATATGAATTCTGAAACTCAAGAGTGTTCCAAAATTTCTATAGTTACGGAGATCGAGAAATGAATAGAGTGTCTTGTTATCAATGTAACAAGGTAGTGACATTAGAACATAAAATTAGTTTTCGAGAAGAGTGTCCTCATTGCTATACAGATTTACATGTTTGTCTGAATTGTCGTTTCTATGATGAGTCAGCTTACAACCAATGTAAAGAATCTTCCGCTGAAAATGTCAGAGACAAAGAAAGAAACAATTACTGTGAATATTTTGAACCTTCTCAAAAAGATAAAAACTCCAAAGAGTCGGAAAAGGAAGCTCAACTAAAAGCGGCAGAAGCTTTGTTTAAAAAGAAATAAGATGAATATCTTAAGAATAAATAAAATATTTAAAATTTATATCTATTTAGGACTTGCTTTAACTGTAATTTTATATTTTTTAAAAGGTACAATTTTTTCCGCAAGTGGTTATCAGATCATTGAACTGGTCTTAGTTTCTGCCGGCTTAATTGTAATTCCTTTGGGAATTAAGTCCCGGATTCAACTTTCTACTCATGATAAAATTACAAATTTATTAATATTTTTATATCCGTTAGCAGGAGGCTCTCTTTTATTAAGTGTTTTTCTGCAAATCGGTTGTCTCTCAGGTGGTTTATCAATTATCTGGTTTCTGTTTTCAATCTTAGTGTTAATCAAAGTTTTAAAAGATTTACTTCTTAGAGGAATATATATTCATCGTGAAACATTTATTGATATAGGATTAATTTATTTATCGATTGGTGCGGTTTGGTTTTCTGCATCCCGATTTGGTTTTGACTTATTAGGGTTTTCACCATTTATTGTAACTTTAACAGCTATTCATTTTCATATTGCAGGATTGGGAGCATCTGTAGTCGCAGGGCTTATCGGTAGGGTGTTTAATAAAAATAACTTTTTATTTTATAAAATTTCGGGAACTCTAATAACACTTACGCCTATATTTGTTGCTATAGGGATAAACTCTTCTCCTCTAATTGAGTTTTTAATGTCCATTTTACTCGCTATAGGTATTATAAGTATGGCCATTTTTGTTTTAAAAAATACTTTTTCAACTACATTTAATAAATTGTCAGCTTTAGATCGAATTAAATATAGCGTGCTATGTTTAGCACAGTTAATTTCCTTTTCTACAATGGTACTTGTATATATTTTCTCTTATGGAGAACTTATTTCAACTTCCTTTATTTCTTATGATCAGATGGTTCGTTATCATGGACTATTTAATTATTTTGCATTTATTCTGCCTTCAATATTAATTTTAAGTAATTTAGCTTCCAAAAATTTAATTAAACCAGAAAAGATACCTTTTCAAAAATTAAGAGGAAAAAGATATATTGGAGTAAATTATTTTAAGATTGAAAATTCTAATTCAAAGAGTGAAAAAGGATTATATAAAAATTTTACATTTCTTTTTAATTTAGGGGCATTGAATTATTCAATTACCCAATATTTTGAGGATACGGCAAATATTAAAATGTACTGTAAAACTGAATGGCAAAAAGGCTTCCGTTTGATATCCAGAGGAGTACACTATTTTGGTAAGCTTATTGGTCAATTTGTGTTACCCT
>JANQSX010000078.1 GCA_028279085.1 Bdellovibrionales bacterium | reverse complement strand
TTTATTCTAAGCCACTCTTTTTTCCACTGTTTTTTTCGTATTTGTTTAAGGTTAGCGGTGGCAGCAGCACAAGATAAAGGGTTTCCTGTAAAGCTGTGGCCATGGAAAAAAAGATGTTTTTTTTCGTCAGATAAAAAACTATCATAAACTTCCTGATTGGTTACTGTCAGAGCTAAAGGAAGAAAGCCACCAGTTAATCCTTTAGAAAGACAGAGAATATCCGGTACAATTCCTAATTTTTGGAAAGCGAAAAGTTCTCCTGTTCTTCCAAAGCCTGTCATCACTTCATCAAAGATAAGATAAAGGTCATGTTTTTTACTTAAGTGACAGATTTCTTTAAGAGCTTCTTCAGGCCACATAACCATACCACCCGCCCCTTGAATAAGAGGTTCAATAATTACTCCGGCTAAAACATTATGATATTTTTTAAGCTTTGCTTTAAAGTCAGATATATAAGCTGATATAGGATCGTTGGATCGTGTTCCTTGGTTGGCTCTTACAACAGAAAAAAGCATTTTTTTATAAGGTGCAGTAAATAAGTTTCTTCCACTAACACTCATAGCGCCGACAGTGTCTCCATGATAGGAATTTTTAAAGGAGATAAACATATTTCTATTTGCTGTTTTCCCTCTTGTTTTTTGTTGCCAGCTTTGTATGGCCATTTTTAGACCGGATTCCACGGCTGTGGAACCATTGTCGGAAAAGAATAGGTAGGGAAGTTCCACCGGTAAAATCTTTTGCATTTCTTTAAGAAGTTCTTTTGCCGGTGGGTGATTGAAATTAGCAAATAAAACTTGATCCAGTTTTTGTGCCTGTTCCTGCACAGCTTTTACAATATGAGGTTCACAGTGTCCTAAGGTAATAACCCACCAGGAGGAAATAGCATCAATAACGGATTTTCCGTTTTTTAAATAAATGCGGCTTCCTTTGGCTGAGACAGCTTCCGGCAAAACCTTTGCTTTTTTCATTTGTGTATAAGGCAGCCATATTTTTTTATTTTGGGAGGATTTTATTTTCATATTTATTTTATTGTAAAATAAGCAGCCATTTTTTGAGTAACCATGTGAATTGATTTCTTTCATACTCAAATAGTCGTTCGGCTCGCTGTTTAAATTCAGAATCTTTTTCTTTAATATAATGTACAACTGTTTTTAAATGATGATCTTCCTCCTGTAAAATAAAATTCAAATTAAATGGCAATTTATGCCATTGTAAGATTTGGTTATAAATTTCATATAACATAACCGCTCGTTCTTCCACCATCCATGTTGTATAAAGATAATTGAGTATATTTTTAGAAGAGGAGCTAGCAAGTTCTTCTTCCGCCTTATGATCAATGGCTTGGAAATAATCTTCAGAAGCGGAACCTTTTATTAAATATTCTTCTTCAAAATTAGGGCAATCGGTAGGGGAGAGCTTATGGGCTAAGTTTTTAAAATAAAAAGCATGACGGGCTTCTTCGCTGATATGTTGAAGAATAGTGTGATCCAATTTAGTGGAGTTTTGGCTTTTTATTATTTTTCTGGATCCAATATGCTCCATAAAAGCTAATGTATTGAGCCAGCGGGTATGCAGGCTTTTGTTTTGAATAACAGTTTCCAAAAAAGACTTTAGGTCTTTTCTTATGCTTACTTCTTTTTCAATAGATAAAGACATATTATTTTACCACCATATATATGTCATTCCGGCGAAGGCCGGAATCCAGTAAAAGAATAAACATTTTCTGGATTCTGAATCAAGTTCAGAATAGTAAATTTATTTTGTAATTTTCTTAATATGTGTTTTTTCTTTTTGTGATAATAGGAATTTGCTTATAATGTAATTGTCTAATTCTTGAAAATACACTTGATTTTGTATAGTTTTATCCACCAGCTTTATTATTTTGGAAAAGGTGCTTTTTTTCCATAAAGGAAGTGGCAGGTCTTCAATGTGACTGCGTAAGACTTTTATACTTGAAAAATTTTTTTGGAATATGAATTGATATACAGAAGAATTAAAAAGAGCTGCAATAACTTTAATGGGGTAATTGGGAATCTCAGGGATCAATATATTTGCACTATTTAATGTCAGTCTTTTACGATCATCATAAGCAAAAGTTAAGTTTTTTGAAATGAATTTGTAGATAAGTTTTTCTTTAATACGGTACTTTTCCTCTGGAGCCACTTGTTGAAATTTTTCCGGTTGAAATTGAATGTAGGAAGAAGGCTTATCTAAAATGAACCGTTTAACATCTTTTCCTTTGTAAATAGGTTCAAAATCTTTTTTATTGTTAGAAGTAATAAACTTCTTATTATTCCCGGTTACAATTCCCAAAGCCCAGCTTGCTTTGTTTTTTAAGGTAATATGCTTTGTCTGATATATCTTATTAATAATTTGAGAATCAAATTTATTTGTATGAATATTAAATATAAAATCATGGTTGCTCATCCATTTTATTTGCTGCAGTTTATATTTTTTATTTGCATTATAAATTGTTGTTTGTTTTGTTTTTTTATTCTGCATCCCTAAGTCCAATCGAATAACAGGAGTGAAAACATTTTTAAAAACTCTATTTAAGTAAATAATTTTTTTAACTTGAGTTGTTTTTAAAATAACTTCTCTTATATCTTTATGGATTTGGACATTTAAAATGGATTCAGGTAAAATAAATGAAATTGTTCCGGAGCGGGAAAGCCAGTTAAGACTTTTTTTAAGAAAATAGGAAAAAGATTCAAAGGAAGTGATTTGAGGATGAATAGTTTTTAATTTTTTTATTTCCACTTTGGAAAAATGCGCTCCCCAAGGGGGGTTTGTGGCTATAACATCAAACTTTGAGTCATCATTTTCTATGTCAAAGAGGGTATTTTTACAAAAGATATTAGGTATAAAATTTTTACTTTTAAATTTGGTTAAAATATTTAATCTTGCAATTCTTACGGCTATCTTGTCATAGTCAATACCATAAATATTGAGTGGATCTTCTACGATGTCAGAAAAGGCTAATAAAAACTGTCCGGTTCCACAACAGGGGTCTAAGACTTTAGAATCTTTTTTTACATAATCTTTTATTATATTATCAACTATGTTTATAGGTGTGTAATAGGAACCGCTTTGAGACTTTTTCCCTTCAAATAACAGAGATTGATAGAGTATGCCTAAAACATCTCTATGTTCAGGCAGTTCGCAGTCCAATAAGAAAGAAAAATGTTTTTTAATACCTGCTTTTTTAATTTCCGGAAACCATGAGTTTATTTCTTTTTGAATTTGTTTGTTTGTACAAATTAGTTTTTTCTTTTTTAAAAGGTCTTGAGTGTTTATATTTAAAAATATTTTTTCTGTTTTTAAGAAATTAAGACTTAGTAAAAAAAGGGCAGGCTCTATTTCTATGTTGTTTATCTGTATGAAATTGATAATAGGGTGCAATTTATCAATTTGGATTTGATTTTTTATATATTCTTCCGGGATAAAAATTTTTCTAGCTTTTATTTTATTGGCTCTTTGATTTAGTTTTTCTAGTTCTCCATTTAAAAGTTTTGATTTAGTTTGCTCAATATCTCTTCTATAAAAAAAACGTTTATTATTTTTGCTGTGTGTAGGGAGATACCCACATTTAACCCAATTACGGACGGTGGCTGTTGAAATCCCTAACAGTTCAGCCGTATTTTCTATATTTAGAATATCTTTGTGATTGTTAGCTGTAAAATCAGTGTGAATATTACTAACCATTGTTTTGTCGCGACCCCTATTGGCTGTACAGCTTGATTAGTTGGATTGTATAGTATAAGTAAGATCATGGCAATATAAACTATGGATAACAGAATGATTAAATACATATTATGCTATTTTAAAAAAGTTGCCAAAAGATTATCTCAACCGGATGTTTTCTTTTACTGTGGCTTGTGGATGCTTGTTCTACTTTTTTGTGGAACTATTGAGCAGAAGTATATTGGACTGTGGCAAGCTCAATCAAAATATTTTTCTTCTTTCTTTTTTTGGTTTTACAGCTTTCCACTTCCTGCCGGATGGGCAGCTATGGGAATAATTCTTACAAGCCTTCTTCTTAAAACTGTTTTTTATACAAAAAATATAAAGAAGAACTTAGGGAGCCTGGTGACACACATAGGGATTATTTTATTATTAGTAGGTGGTTTTATTACGGCTTTATTTAGTCAGGAAGGATATATTGTTATTCCGGAAGGAGAAAAGTCCAATATTGTTTCTGACTACCATGATGTAGAATTAGCTATAACAAATAAGGATTCAAGTGAAACAATAACAGTTGCACAAAAGTTTTTAGAGCAAAGAAAAATATCATTTCAAAAAGAATTTTCTTCTAAGGAAAGTAATAGTGTTTTGACAGAACAGGAAATGCAAACGATAGAAAAATCCTTTTTCCCATTACAAATTAAAGAATTTATGAAAAACACGGAAGTGGTGAAAAGAAAAACTCCTCAGACAGATCCTTTTAAAGGATTTGCCAGAATATTTGAATTAAAAAGAAAAAAATCGGAAAAAGTAAATGAAAGTAATATTGCCGGATTAACTTTCTACATTCCAACGGGAGAAGGGAAACAGGAAATATATTCTATTTTTGAAAGGATGCCTATTAAACAAACAGTAAAATGGAAAGATGGAGTTTATATTGTAGAGTTACGACCTATCAGAACTTATCTTCCTTTTTCTATTCATTTAATTGATTTTGAAAAAAGTTATTATCCGGGAACGGATAAGCCGCGTTCCTATCAATCTTCTGTTGAAATTATGGATCAGTCTGTTAAACAAAAAAGAATGATAAAGATGAATCAACCCTTAAGATACAAAGGATACACCTTTTATCAGTCTTCATTTATTGAAGAAGAAAAATCAGAAAGCACTGTGCTAGCGGCAGTAAAAAATACAGGGCGTGCTTTTCCCTATGTATCCAGTCTTATTATTTGTTTTGGATTATTGATTCATATTTTTGGAAATATATCTTTTTTTAGAAAGCCATCGAATGAGAAGTCAGTAAGGGAACGAGTGTGAAATATTTTATTTTTTTGGTAATAAGTACCTGTATAAGTAATGGGGTCTTAGCTCAAGAACCTGTATCTGTAGATGCAACATCGGATGTGAAGGACAAAACTGTCTTGTCTTCTCCTTCTGTTTCTTCTACTTTTCCTCAACTTAAGAGATTTTCATGGAAAGATAATTTCAAATTTTCACAAATCCCTATTCTTCATTCCGGAAGAGTAAAACCTCTCAGCACTTTTGCCAAAGAATATTTGCTTGTTTTATATGAAAAATCCTCTTTACCTGACATGTCTGCGGAGCAGTGGCTGGCGGAAGCTTTATTTGATCCTAAAACTTCTTCCGATAGACCTATATTTAAAATTAGAAATCCGGAAATTATTGATATTCTAAACATTAAGAAAAATAAAAAAAGTGTTTATTCTTTTAATGAACTTTCAAAAGCACTGGATAAGGTTATTGATCTACTTAATAAAATAAAAAATAAACCGGAAGAGGAAAAAAGTCTTTCTGAAAAGCAAATTTTGAATTTGTATATAAAAGTATTAAGCTATTTTCAGCTTAAACAATCCCTCTCACTTATTCTTCCGCTGTTTTCAATTGAATCTTCTGTTTTCTCTAAGCAGTTAGGTATGGTGCCTCATAAAAAATACAGCTATCTGGAGATGATAAAGTTTCAGCAAAAAATTATTAAGGAAAGTAAAAAATTAAAAAAAGAGCATTTTAAAAATCTATCTAAAGAGGAACAGGAGCTGATTTTACTTTCTTATAAAATGAATGTTCTTTCAAAAAGTGAAACTAACTCTCTTTTTAAAATTATTCCTCCTCAATGGGATGATAATAAGGAGTTGTGGTATTCCCCTTGGATTCTTATTGGTGCAGGTAAGGGTTCACCGCTTAGTGCTACTTATTTAAACAGTTGGATTGATATGGAAAAAGCTTATAGAACAGGGAAGAACTGGAGGGAAGCGACAAAATCCGCGTATAAAAATGCTATCGATATTTCAAAGAACTTTTCAAAACCAACCATTTTATATATGGAAAAAATATTTAACGATATTCGGTTTTTTCAAAAAAGCCTTATCTTATATATACTGGCTTTTTTATGTTTATCTTTTTCTTTTATTTTTTTAAGAAATATTCTTTATAAATTTTCTTTTATTGCTCTGACTGTTGGTCTTTTTCTACATTTAGCAGGGATGATATTTCGTGTAATCATTATGGCTCGGCCACCTGTATCCACTTTGTATGAGTCTGTTCTTTTTGTAGGAGTTATAGCTGTTGGGCTGACGATATTTTTGGAAAAAAACGGCTTCAGTTCTGAGAAAAGTGCACCAGGTAAAGAAGGTCTGCGGCGACTGCAAAAGGGAGTAGGTCTTTTAATAGGCTCTATAGTGGGTACAGTATTACATTTTATTGGATTTAAATATAAAGGGGCTGAATCTATGAGTCTTTTAGTTCCGGTTTTGAATACTAATTTTTGGCTAGCTACTCATGTTGTGTGCATCACTATTGGTTATGGGTGTGCCATTGTCACTAGTTTAATGGGACATGTTTATATCTTTTTTCAATGTTTCAATAAATGGAAAAAATCTTTAT
>JANQSX010000062.1 GCA_028279085.1 Bdellovibrionales bacterium | reverse complement strand
TTTTTCAATTAAAAACTTAACCACTTCTAAATGACCTTTCTTTCCTGCCCAATGCAAAGCTGTCATGCCATTTTCATCTTTTAAATTAAGATCTATACCAGCTTCCAAAAGAGAAGTAATTGTTTTTATATCTCCTTTTTTAACTGTTCTAAAAAATTTTCGTTTTTTGGAAAGCATTTCTTCCTCTTGATAACTTTAATAATATATAAAAACTTACTTTGTTTAAAGATTTTTTTTTATTTATAAACAGGCAAGTTATGGGCTTCATATCTTTTGGCTATTTGTTCGCATCGAATTTTTATAAAATTAAATAGTTCTCTATTAAACTTAAAGTTTGCAGGTGTAAATAGATCAATTCTTTTTCCTTTTTTTATATTTTTAGCTTTTTTCATTATATCTTCTTTAGACTCTTCAGGATCAGGACTACACACACCTATAGTCATCCCCCTTCTTGATTTTACAAGGGAAAAAGCTGGGATATCAGTATCTCCATCCCCAATATAAATCATATTCTCAAATGGACACCATTCTTCGTCTTTTGGAACTAAGTCATCCACTTTATATTTAGCATCAGGTAAAAAACAACCTTTACAAATCTCAAATAAAGATCTTGTCTTTACTGTTTTATCCATACAATAAAGTGGGATGTTGTTAACTAAATTAGTTTTTTCATTTTTGATTGTTTTATATCTGCAACCAAAAATTTTCTTGATAAAAGAGTCTGATTTATAATGTTTGAAAACAGAAGATACTAAATCCTGTAGTCCTGCTGTTATAATAAAATGATGTATTTCTATATTATTTTCTTTGAACAGTTTTTCATTAGATAAATTTTTTATTTGTTCGAGAAACTTTGGAACATTAGGATAAAATTTTATTTTATGAGCAATCAGTTTGCTAAATTGTGTTTCATTCAACTCCATTTTATTTTTTGTATCACGATATATAGCTATTTCTAATAATAGATGCATCCAAACAGGAGCTTCACTTGTTGAAATAGAATCTACCGGAGCTGTAGCATCTACTCCTGATATAGCTTTAACTTCTTCCCAAAAATATTGAGTTTTATTTCCTAAAAAATAACGAATCAATTCAGTTGTAGAATCTTGAGGAGTTAAGGTTTTATCAAAATCCCAAATTATAGAAATATTATTGGTTTTCTTTTCGTCTTCTATCAAATTCTTCCCAGTTCTTTTTCGCTTCCGAGTCAGACCACACTTTCTCTCTAAGTGCTTCAATACGGGCGTAATCATAATGTTCTTGAGATTTATCAATAACTTCTTTTTTGTTTTCCTGTTTTTTATGCTTTTTCTCCATTACTACCCCCATCCACTTTTTTATTATTATATTTTCTAAAAACCTTTTAGTAAATTATTATTTTGTTAATTCACAAAATTTTTCTATTATTTAGACACATAGCATTTCAATATAAAAGAAATTACCTATTCATAAGCAGGTCTTTTATCAGCTAAGCTCTATACTAAGGACTTAATTTATCTATGATACTTATAGCAAAAATTCTCATATCAAATTCAAAAGAAAATTCAATAATAAAACTTTGGTGACCTCTACTTGTGAGTAAGAAGTACTCAAAAACTTGTGCGTGATTCTTGCGTGATCTATTAGTTGGCAGAGGTTTTTAGCGGTTATCAACAGGTTTAACAGAAGCGGTTTTGTTGATTTATTTAACTATTTTCGTGTTTTGAAGCCACTGACCTCGTTCCTGTCGTGGTCAGTTTTTTTATTTTTTATGAACCTGTCCATTTCATAGAAATTTTTTTTTGTTTCTTCACACAATCAAGAAGATAAAGATTGATGAGTTGTTGATAAGGAACACCCGTCTCTTTACTGAGTTGTTTAAAATAGTCAATCACTTCATGATTTAAATTGATCCCTAGATCCTCTTTTTGTTTAAAAGGACTTTTTACTTCCTTCATTTTTGAAAAATCATATTCTTTTTTCATAAAACTATTTCATGCTTGCTTCCATAATAAACCAAAAAGCATCATCATCTCAACTAAGATTGAAAAATAACAACTAGAAATGATATAAAACACTTAGAACTCCAGAATACCCTGGAATCCACCAACGATCATCCTTTTTATAAAATCCGGCAGCAACAGGGATACTGGTGAAGTTACCTTCTACTGTAAAAACAACTTTCCAAATGGAACCGGTTGTATTTAATTGAATCCCAATAAAAGGTCCAAAATACCACAGATGATTGTTAGTAGTTCTACTACTACTATCTATTTTATTTTTAATTTCATAGCTTGCTAAGATATAAATAGATCGACCTCCTCCATAAAAAGAGAACCAGTCACTGACCATATATCCAAAGGAATTTGACAAAGAAAAACCTAAGCCCTCTACAGAGGCTCTAATACTACCTGAACCACGAACTTTTCCTTGATCATACTGCCCTATAAGACTCAATCGAACTGTTGAGTTTAAATCACCTTGTTTAGTCTTATAAATAGGAACTCCCAGCCATTGGTAATTCAAATCTAAAACTAAACTATTACTATCAGCATTTGCATCATACAGTAGTCCAGTATCTATTCTATCTGTTATTCCATAGCCAAGCTTAAAGTGAATAGCGTTAGGAGAAGATAAAAAATATTCAGACGGATACACTTTACTATCGTTACTGTCTTTAAAATGAACATGCGGTTCGCTAGCTATACCTCCTGAAACACTCACAACACCCTCACCTAAAGTTGTTGGTGAGTTCGTAGGACCTGGTACTGCTAACTTTGTTGCACAAGCTGTTAACTGAATAGCAAAAAACAATATAACAAAGGTTTTCATTTCAACTCCTTTTTAAATATTTTTATTTAGTAAGATAGAGGAACCTATTACCTTTATCAATTGGGGGCCAAAACAGGCCAAAAACAACTACCTAATCGCTATGAAAATCAAACCTACCTTCTGTTATATTAAATCTCACTTTGTGTTCACCCAGAAGGCTTTCCATTTCCGTTTTTATATTTTCTATTTCCTTTACTATCTCTGACGAATCTCCCTCAGTGGCTTTGAAGTGACTTACAATACGATCAGAAGTCTCAGAACCTACTAAACAGATCTGCTCTATTAATTCAGGTGTATCAATGTAACACTTTAATACATCTTCAGAGTTTAATGCTCTATTTTTTAAGCATAAGGCTTCTGCAACATAGGTTGAAGTATACAAATTACAGACAGCCACTCTCTCTACATTTGTTTTATCTTTTAAGCAAATATCATGAGCTTCTAAGCTGCTTGTGTTAGCTATACAAATCAATTCTTGAGCTTCTTCATCTAGTGACTGAACTTCTGCAGGATCACCGCCTTGTGCTATAGAAGGTCCATGTTGAAACAAAAATAACACTAAAAAATAAAAAAATTTTTTTCCTAAGATCTTTTCTTTACTTAAAAACTTCATCTGAATACATCTCCCATTTATTTTTCATATTAATTCCATACAACAATCCACATTATTTTTCCAAATAAAAACAAAAACCAGGAAAATTTTTCACAGCTTCTAACAAATATTGACAATCTCATAGATCTCGGACAAAAAAACCTTTTAAAAGGACAATATTATGAAACATAAGTTTATAGTTTTATTATTATTTTGCATAATTATCAGCAGCGGATATGGAAACAAGGTCCACGCTACAACTACAGATCCTAAAGTTCCTCAAAGCTTTCTACATCCATACCCTTGTGAATTTAAGGCTAAAGTCATTCCGAAAGAAAAAACAGAGAAGGTAAAAGCTATTTATAGAGAAACCTGTGAGTGGTTTATACAGGTATTTCAAGCTGTCCCCTCTCTGGATATACCCTTAAATGATGTAAAATTTGTGGAATCATGGGATTCTGTACCGTATGTAAAAAATACAAATGGTCTATATGCTATATTCTATGCAAACCACATAAAAGAAATAAATGAAATAGTGGTATTAAATGTAGTAACATCTGAACACTGGAAAGTAACACCTCTATGGCGTGATTCCGAACTGGTGCATGAAATTATACATTACCTCACTAAATCCTCCTCTTGGGACACTTTAAGTAAAGTGGATAGAATGAATTATGCTATTCTGGAAGCACATGCTTACTGGAGCCAGGATCAATACATAAGAAGAAAAAGCGAAGGAAGATTCACGTTAAATGATTTTATCATAAACAAAGATGAGGAAAACGATTTAGATTCTTTTGAGTTTTTATCTATTCCTATGTATAACAGAAATAAGAATAAGTTTTTATATAATGCCCTTTTATGGTTTGATATAGATCCCAAAGAAAAGTTTACAGGTATTGTTACAGGAAAATATGTCGCTCACAGCTTGTACTTTCGATAGTTTACACAGTCAAAATACGAAAACTACAATATTCCTCTTTTGAATACAAAAAAAATTGGTCTATCGTCCTATTTTTTGTAATTCTGATAAACAATTTTAAGTATATTTTTAAAAATATTAAAATTAATAAAATAATAGCTTGTCCGAAAATAGAAAATAACAAACAATAAAATAATCAAAGCAAAAAACTATACATTAGGGGGTTTTATGAGCTATTTAAAAACCTTTGTTATATCCACTACCTTTTTGTCCCTCGCGGGAATAACTATAGCTTGTGGAAATAGATCAGGAAGAACATTGGAAATAACAACAGCCCGTCAGGTAGAGGATCAGCAAAGCCTTAAAAATTTTGTACTTGATGCCAGATATCATGCCGAAAAGAATTACGCACAAGCCATAGAAGACTTTAGGGATGAAAACGGTCCTTGGCGATATGATGAAGTATACCTTATGATTTTCGACGATACCGGTAAAACACATTTTCATGCCGGAATTCCCTCTTTTGAAAACCAGCGCATTGGATTAGTGGATTTAAGAACAGGAGAATATATTGTAGATAAACTTATAGCAGAAGGACTAAAAAGCGAGGGAGGTTATGTGGAATATCATTTTGATAACCCTTCAACATCAGAAAAGGAAGAAGCTAGAAAGTTAACGTATGTTATTCCCTTTAATAGAAGTGACAGTGGACCCACACTCATAATCGGTGCCGGTTTTTTTCCAGACGACTGATAAAATAGAAAGATCAAAATGACAATAAACTTTTACCTACACACTTTACTTTGACATCAGTGGGTTTTCCTCAAGATTCACTAATTAGTGATAGACATATTTCCATAAGAGAATAGATAAACATTTTTACTATTTATATTAGTAGAACCTATTTTTATTCTTTATTCACCTGCTATTGTTCCCTGTTCCTAATAATCTCCAAGTAATAAGATATAGGATTCCATCCTCCTGGATCCGGAACATATTTTTCATCACCCGTGATATGTATTATTGGAGAACCCAGTTTTTTAAGAATTTCTTCAACAGAACCCTGGTCCTTACGATTAGCTAACTCTTTTCTTTGAACATCATAATTATATTCACGGTATTCTTCATCCGACATAGTTAAGCCCTCTAAAGTTCTATAACAATATCCTACTCGAAAAACCAATTCCCATTCATCGTGCAATAAATCAACAGCACGATTTCTTTTTATCTCTATATCTTCTTCTCTTTCTCCTTGCATCCCCCCTTCACCAGAGGAATCAATACTCCTCGCGCTCTCATAAGCACTTTCATAAGTGCTAACAGCCTCCTGACTTTTTTGACGAGCTTGTTC
>JANQSX010000060.1 GCA_028279085.1 Bdellovibrionales bacterium | reverse complement strand
GCCTAAACTGGCTGCATAATGCAAAAGAGTATTGCCTTGAGCGCTGGCAGGAAAACTTTTTACAGTAAAGCCTTCCCGCTTCAAACCGGCCAGAGCCTGATCCACCACTTTATCATCAAAATTGGCCATTGCAAGATGAGCACAACGAACACCTTTTCCTCTTTTAAACTCCGGCAATCCGCAAATCTCACTCCATTGAAAACCCGTACTGGCGGAAATCATGATTTCCACCAAAGGCCAGGGAGAATCAGAGCAAGCCAGACCTACCGCCGTTCTTGCGTTTCCCGGTGAAGGCGCCCTCGGATCAGCCTTTAATTCCAATAAAGTTTGAACAATTTTAATTCTTAAATTTAAAGGTCTTTGATCTCCATGCAGCACCCTGGAGAAAATGTGATGTCCAGGACCGGGAGGACGGCGAGAATCAGTCACAGAACCAAAAGGAGTAAAATTCACTTTCGCTCCATAAGACACATAGAGCCGAATCAACTGGATAACCTCCTCATTTGTTCTATATCTCACCACTTCGGAGAGAGGAGTCCAGCCATGAATAGCTTCATTAATGTACTCTTTCCCTCCTTTATCCAAAAAAACCTTTACCGTCTCAAGCTGACCGGCGAGGGAAATAGTGGAAAATATCCGTGAATGATTTTTTTCCAAAAATATTGCTGTATCTTTCTTATTATTTAGTTCTTGAGTAAGATCTTCCGGGCTGGCTGTTTTCCACCAATCCACTGAGCACAAATTTCCACAAGGGTGAGGATTTGTTTCACCCGTGTTTGAAGACGGGCTGGAATTACAAAAAGAAAAGAGAAAAAGTAACACGAAAAAAAAGATAGATTTAATTTGCTTCAATGTGAATAATCCTCCCTTTGGTTAACTAGTTTCTTAAAAGCCTTCTCAGAGGCTTGCCGATAGTGCTCTTGGGGATCTCCTTAGTGAATATAATGCGTTTAGGGATCTTATAAGAAGTTAAGTATTTTTTACAGTGTGATTTTATTTCATCTTCATTTAAAGTCTCTGCACCTTTTACAATAAAAGCTTTTACTATTTCTGTTCCCGTTTTATCTTTTCCCGGTACAACAGCTGCTTCTTTGATTGTTTTTAAAGACAAAAGTACTTCTTCTACTTCATTAGGATAGACTTTTAAGCCTGAAATATTTATCATATCCTTTTTTCGATCAATAATTTTAACTAATCCTTCTTTGTTCACTTTGGCAACATCACCTGTTTTAAGCCAGCCATCTTCAGTAAGTACATTTTTTGTTTCTTCTTCCTGTTTATAGTATCCTTTCATTATCTGAGGTCCACGGACTTCCAACTCCCCTTCTTCATCTATTCCTAATACTCGCTCTTCTTCATCAGTTATCCGTATTTCTGTTGAAGGGCAAGGAAACCCGACATAACCTGAAGCAGCCTTGTCTAATCTATTGCAGCAAACTACAGGAGAAGCTTCTGTTAAGCCGTAACCTTCAACCAACAAACTTTTTGTAGTGGATTCCCATAATTCTTTAACAGAATTATCTAAGGCCATTCCCCCGGCTACAAAAAGTTTCCATGAACTGAAATTTAAACTTTTAAATCGAGGATGGTTGATCAAAGCTTTAAATAAAGTATTAACCCCTGTACCGACACTGAGAGGATATTTTTTTAAAGTTTTAATAAGCGGATTTACTTGTCTGGGGTTTGCAATAAGAAGGTTGCTAAAACCATTTAAAAAGAAAACCAGACCATTTATAACAAAAGCAAAAATATGATAAAAAGGAAGAGGGGCTAAGGCTTTCTCTTTTCCTTTTTCCAAATTGTCTAACATCCAACATTCACATTGCTTTAAGTTGGATAAAATATTTTTCTGGCTCAAACAAGCTCCTTTTGACACTCCTGTAGTACCTCCCGTGTACTGTATAAAAAGAGTTTCTTCAAAATCTCTTTCTAAAACCTGTGCTTTTGTTTTTGAACCGATTTGTAAAGCCTGTAAGAAAGAAGAGCGATTTTTTATTCTGGATGAAATTAAAGTTTTAGTTTTACATTTGAAAACAAAATTGATAAGTGGTTTTTTCGGAAAGTTTAAAAGATCACCTGGGCCTGTTACAATAACCGATTTTAGATCTGTTTTATTTAAAAAAGTTTTAAGATGTGCAAAACTGCTTGGTAAAAGAACAATTCCTTTGGCTTCACTTTCTTGAATGGGCCCTTGCATTTCTCTAGCTGTATAAAGTGGATTCATATTAACTACAGTCAAACCGGATAAAACAGCCGCCCAAAGGCTTATGGGATACTGTAGTAAATTAGGCAGTTGAATAACAAATACATCCCCTTTTTTTAAACCCTGGCTTTGTAAATAACCTGCTAATTGTAATGATTTTTCTCTTAACTCCTGATAAGATATTTTTTTATCAAAACTTATAAAGGCTGTTTGATCTTTGTATTTTGCACAAGCTTCTTCAAATAATTGAATAAGACTTTTATCTAAAGGAGATAAATCTTTAGGAACACCTGGCGGATAGTTTTTAAGCCAAATCTTTTCCATGAATTAGCATTTTAAAATATTAATATATTTTAGTAAACAAAAAATCTTAATAATGACATAGAGAAAAAGCTATTAAAACCAGTTACCCTCTTCTTTGAAGCACTCTTAAAATAATCTGTTTAATTTGCCCTGCTTTTTCACCTTCATTTAAGAAAGGCACTATTAATTTATCCACTTCTTCGCGAGATGCATTTCCACCTTTAATAAACTCACTTTGAAACTCTGTTGCTATTATTTCAGGAGAAGCTCCATATATTTTTGTAAAAATCTCTTTGACTCTCTCTTCTCTTAATGGCTCATTTCTCGCATTGGAATCCCAATGAATACGATGATAAAAATATCCAGGCCTGTCCGGATAGGCACTGGCAAGCCTTATTGCAAAACCTATAACAAACTGACCGCTATGTGAAAGGTCTATTTCATCTTCGCCTGCTCTCTTAGGTACATATCTACTCCAATAGTAGCTATCCCCTATATTTTGCATTGAATGATTTGCTTCTTCAAAAAAATCTTCATAAACATATTCCTTTTTCAGGAATCGACTTTCACCATATTCCAGCTTCATAACATGATAAGTTG
>JANQSX010000028.1 GCA_028279085.1 Bdellovibrionales bacterium | reverse complement strand
CGTCACAAATTAAATCATTTACACACATCGCCACCAAATCCTGACCTGTCTCAAAATATCTTTGAAAATGAACAGCTAGTTTTATCTTTGTGCCCACACCATCCGTACTAGCCGCCAGACAAGGTTCCTTCATATTAGGAAACAGAGATTGAAAAAGGCCGCTGTAAGAGCCTATGCCGGATACCACCCGTGAATGAGTAGAGGACTTCCTTTTCAGCCACTCAACTAGTTTTTCCGATTCGGCAATATTAACCCCTGCTGAACGATAATTCATATTTCCTGCTTTCCACCTAAAAAAAGAGCAAAGTATAGCACTCGCAAATTATGCCAATTTAAAGTGTTCTTTTCACAGTTCCTTAATAAACAAAAATCCAGGTTAAAGGAAACGAAAATTTCAAATAAGATACACGGGTAACACTTATCAAAATGTATAATTTCAGAAAATAGCTAATTTTAAACATTCCAATTTATTGCCCTGTATTATTACAATGGTCTGGATTATGTCTATTCAGACACACTTTTTTTTATCTTAGATCAAATCAAAACCGATAAATTTCATACAAACAGGAACTTTATCAATGAAATTAATTATTTTTACGCTTCTTTTTTTTTCCAGCTCCATAATAACAAGCTTACCAGCCTGGGCAAAAGATAGTGCATCTCAAAACGAAATATCATCCGTCCCAACCACCAAATCCTGGTTGGTGGCCCAAAATGACAGTTCAAAATCAGAAGAACTAAACGCTTACGACCCTTTTGCTGATTATTCTGAATTTGAAAACACAGCCGAAGAACAAGAAAATATTAACTTTTTTCAAACAGGCCGTTTCCTCACACTAGGTGCCGTAGGAGGAGTGCAATTATTTACAATGAACATGGCTGTTTTATACCAAACCGGCCCGGCTTTTGGAGGTTACTTAAATTACTTCTTTGATCTTAATTTCGCCCTTCAGTTCGCCTTAACAGCCAGTACTCATGCCGTCGCTTTAAAAAATGAATCAGGAAAACCCTTTATAGGAGCCGCTGACTTTATTTCCATGGGAATTGATTTTAAGTATTTCCTAGACAAAAATTTATTTAATAAAAATTTCTCATGGCTCCAGCCTTATTTTTTTCTTGGTGTGTTTAATACCAATCTGACAATGGTAGCTACATTTACTGATCAAGCCGGTTACTCTGAAGATACGGGATATGGTTTGAATATGGGTCTTGGTCTGGAGTTTCAATTTCTCAGAAAGATACACTTTGGTCTGCAATACGCTTTTCAATTCGTTACTTTGGAGCAGGAAGCTATACCTCTCCTTTTAAACGTTGGAAATGCCGCTCAAAACACCAATTTCAGACCTTATGGGGACTGGATGACCATTACTATGCTATTAGGCGTTAATTTTTAGAAATAATTTCCAATTTTATGTTAGGATTTCTTAGTATATAAGTCATATAATATGGGACTTAGGGATATTAATTAAATATACTAACACCAAGGAGGATAAAGTTATGAATAAAAAAACATTACTTATTTTGGCAGCTTTTCTTTCACTAGTAATAGCTCTGCCAATGCATGTACCTATAGCGCAAGCACAAGATGATATGTCTATGAGCGATACTGGTATGAGAAAGAAAAGATATCGCTATCGTAAAAGAACTCACCGCATACAGGTGGGAGCAGACAGTATGATCCCATTTAAGAAAACAAGTAGCGATACTATGATTGCATTGCATCTGATGTATGGATACAACGCCGGTCTTTTTGAAGTAGGACCTAACATAGCCGTTGCAGGAACACTTAAGAAATTAGCTTTTAATGGAGGGCTATGGGCGGAATTCAACATAATAAAAAATACAAGAAAAGAAAAATTTGTGCCTGCTATTGGTTTGAAAGCCAATTATATGAAGTTAGAAAGCCAAAACAACCTGCTGCTTTCCCCATACCTGGCTTTAAAGTATTTCCCGGCTAGCCGTACCGGACTTATACTAAACATAAACTACAATATAGTAACTCCATTTGACAGGATATTTAAAGAAATGGATATGGCTGTAAACTTATCTCTGGCTTATGCTCATTATTTTCATTTTTAATATAGTCTTAGTTAGTTGAAGATATAAAAAAAGCCGGAAGTAGAAATACTTCCGGCTTTTTCATTTTTACTAAAGCGATTCTCTATTCTGTAAGACTGGACTCTTCAGATTGCTCCATTTGATCCAAAGTAATCAGATCTTCTTTTTGATCGGACAAATCTGTCAGAGATTGTAAATGCTTTTGATACTCTTCCCGGCTTATTACTTTATAACGAACACCCCATTCTACAATACGCTTATCAAAGCGTAGATCCTGAATAATATTATTAAGTTTCATTTTTACCTCTCCATTCCCTGTTTTCAATTTTATGTATACAAAAAAAACCTTTCAGAAGCCACTTAAAAATAAAAAAAATCATTTTCTAATACCAGTTTAGAACGACGAAAAAGTAAATCGGCATAAATTAGATCTGGGATTTATCGATAGACCCCCATTAGGAATATAAAAATTTCGTTCGCTTAATTTTTTTGATAGTTCATCGTGTATAATTTTCCAATGACTTCCGACAAATGAGTTTTCTTTAAACTCCACTATAAATCTATCGAAAAGAAACATGGCTGGCGTCAAATTCCCCTCCATAGCTTGCATAACCAAACGGTACCCTTCTTCACTATTCATATTTTCCGCTAATAGTATATTGCCTAATTTATTTTGAGCATATAAGTGACCTTTTTTAGCAGCTCTTCTTAACCATCTTTTAGCTTTTGGTATGCTTCGTTTTACAAAAACTCCTTCAAAGTAATACAGACCTAATTTATATTGAGCCACTTTATTACCGGTATTTGCGAGACGGGTGAGCTGTCGCAGGGCCTGATTAATCCACTCTTGTGGATGACAGTTGTTGCAACGATTTACCGAATACCTCCCTTCTTTAACAGCATTTAATTGATCTATAGTGATTGGTGAATACAGTGTATTAAAAAATGTTTCTGAGACAATTCCAACAACTTCACCTCTGGAGTTTATAAAGGGAGCGCCACTTGCTCCTTTTAAAGTAGAACTAATGTTAAAAGGCATACTCACACCTTGGTTTTTATCAAAAATAATTTCACCAATTTGTCTAATAACTTCTAATTGACCCCTAGGGTAACCTACAATAGTTAAAGGCTGATGAGAATGTAGCGGTCCTTTAGCTGTTTTTAAATGAAAATCAACAGGTTGATTAGTTCGTAAAATAGCTAAGTCATACAAAGCGGAAATGCTGACAATTTTTTCCACTCTATAAAAAGTCCTGTCATTGTGGATAATGTGTATATCTTTTAAAGACGATACAGATTGAATCAGACTCGCTAGAACATGAAAATTTGTGACAAAATAATTTGGTGATATAAAAAAACCTGTTCCCGAGTCTCTGATTCTTTCAGTAGCTATTTTCCATGCTAAAGGTTTGGTATTAGTGAATGCCTGTATGTGAATAAAAAACAATAGAAAAAACAGTATTTTCATATTGCCGCATTATATGGTAAATGCCCTTAACAAATCCATTTAATCCTTATGTAATTATCTGTTTTTTTATATTTTCGCAGTAAGCACTATAATTTTGTAATAGAAAGTGAAAATCTTTCACAATTATCTCAATAGTTATTCACTAATTATTTCCGAAGGATTAGTTTCTCCCAAAGGAGATTGACATCGCTCTACTCTAGGATCTTCCGGATCAGGTGAACAAGTTACCTGAGCCTGACGGGACTTACAGCGTGTTAACCAAGGACTCTTTTGAGAGGGATCAGAAAAAGGTGACCCCACTGTTTCAAACAAGTTATCAGAATCCACTATATTATAAATTTCCATATAAGATTCCTGGCTTTCTTTGTCCCGCTCAAAATCACTGTAACCACCGGCCGTCCGACTGGCTTCCAGTTTGTCTGAACAATTTCCATAACTGTCCCCACATAACTGCCCTTCTCCCGCTTTTACAAAGCTTGCAAGATCCAAGGAAGTTGACAAATGTTCAATATGAACACATTCATCAGCATTAAGTATAACCTTCCATCCTGTTCCTCTAATAGTGATTTGAGCACCTGTTTTGTTCTGAAAAATGTACTCTGTTCTTGCCCAAACAGGAGTAGGCACACCTGCCGGAGTTCCACCTGTACTTGCATTGGATGTTCCATTAGTATTCGGACTATCATTGGAATTGTTCTTGGAAGGGCAACCAGCCAACATCAAAAAGAAGATTAAAATAAAACACGTTTGTAAATATCTTCTAAAAAATAGGTAGGGTAACTTCATTTAAAGTGTGTCACTTTGAACTGGTTCACAAGTAGGATATTTACCATCTTCACATATACCTTTTATAATACTATGTTCAGAGAAAAGGACATAATCACTATCCATATCAATGCAATATACATTCATTGTAGTGCTTCCAGGTATGGTACCACATACCGGCCTTCCCTCCGTACATTTCACAAACTTTGATTCTGAATCAGCACAAGTAGGTTGAAAATTGCTGTTTTTTTGTACCTTTGCAACTGTTCTTTCTACTATTTCCTGACAAACAGGCTTACCACCACTACGTTTCTTCTCGCCACATCTTACCTCTTCTATTTCCCGTATTATATCATCATTTATACCAATACAATATGCTTTTATTGTACCTTCTCCCGGCTTAGTACCACAAA
>JANQSX010000018.1 GCA_028279085.1 Bdellovibrionales bacterium | reverse complement strand
AGCTTTCATCCTCTAAAATTCCAGCCTGGATTTCCATCTGATGATTAAGCTGTGGATCTTCTGTGATTTGATAAAGGGAATGAACAGCCCCCGCTTTCGGATCTTTGCAAGCATAAACCAGCCTTTTTAAACGGGCCGCCACTAAAGCCCCCGCACACATTGGACAGGGTTCTAAAGTAACATAAATAGTGCAATCACTAAGCCTCCAGCTTTTGAGTTTTGATGAGGCTTCTTCTATGGCTAAAATTTCTGCATGAGCGGAAGCTTTTTGTAAAGTTTCTTTTTGATTAAAGGCTCGGGCAATGGGTTTGTTTTCTTGAACGATGATAGCTCCCACAGGAACCTCTCCTTTTTTTTCCGCCTGCAGAGCCAACTTGAGAGCTTCCTTCATAAAAATCAGATCTTGTAATTCATTTTCTTTCAAACTTTCCTCCAGGAGTTCTGACCGGTTTAGCTTATTAATATACTTTTAAAGTAAATTATATTTGTTAATTGATGTTTGCAAGGAAAGTTAATATTTTTAATCTTGAAGGTTAAAAAAGAGTGATCTCTTTTTAAATCATAAGTAGAGGATAATATAAGGTATTCAAGGTGTAATTTTTTTACTTTTATGTAAAAAATACAACTGAAACGGTAGATAGAATTGTCTTTTTATGAAAAATATTTGTTAATTTAACTTTTCTGATATAGTTAGCGTTCACAGTTGAGATTTTAATAATCCATAGATTTGAATATTGCACTTAATGTTTTAAAATTGAGTAAACAAATATAATAAGGGATAAAAATTATGTGGTTTTTTAATATTCGTCATTTTTTCTTAATTATTTTATGTGTATTTTCTTTTTCCGCTTTTACAGGTGAATGTGCGAAAGCTTTTAGTTTTACGCATGAGGGGTTTGTAAGTAGTATTATGGATGTTAAAAAAAGAGCCGAAGCTATTCTTGGAAAAGCACTCAAAGAAGAAGAAGTAAAAGCTATTTATCACGCAAATGGTGCTTATTTTTTTTTAGCTATAATGAATACTCTTCCTACCAATTTTTTATTGAAAAAAGAGGGTGAGGCTATAGAATTTGGGAATCATCTACTTCAAAGAGTTGGTTTTCCGAAACATGAGATCCAAACTCTTAGGGAAAATCATATTGTAGGACTTAGTTATAATGTAGGCGATAGCTTATTGTTTCGTCGTCATTTTGTGAGTGAGGATATCAAGGGGCAAAATAGCTGGTTTATGTATGAAGGCCGTGGCAGAAGTATGGTAGTAGGTCGAATAATAAAAAAAATAGATGAGAATAGTTTATTGGTAGAAATTATGGATCATGAATCCGGTAAAGCAAGAAGACGAAAAATAATACTTGATGATACGAGCGGCAGGATTATACACCCTCGTATTTATTCTGATACAGAGCGATATCCTCGATCTCGGACTGAGCAGACGGTAAAGCCAATATTTCAAGCTTTAAAATTTAAAAAAGAAAGGCTTACGGTTGAAGAGATGGATCTGGGACAGAGAAAACAATCCGATCTCCCTTCTGAATATGATGCGATTTATGCTAAAGGATGGCGGGAAATCAATGAATTAGTAGAAGTAGGGAAAAGTCTTAAGAGGTTAGAAATTAATCCTAATAAAACTCATATTGATTATTTTGCCGGACAAATTGGTAGACATGTTAATTATATGAGAGAAGGAATATTATCCAGAAAAGATATAAGTGATGAACAAAAGCAGGAGTATTTAGCTAAATTGGAAGCTTTAGAAAGTGAAGGGCAGTTAATGGTTCGTAAAAAAGAGGTTACTTATAGTTGGTGGTTACAATTTAACAGGGATTTAGCACGTATAAGTGAGACATTTCCATGGTCCTCCGGTCGGAGATGGGGTGTGGAAAGCCATTTTCCTTCTTTTATTGTTCTGCCGACCATAGCCGGAGAAGGGCAAATAGGTATTATGGCTATGAACAGAGCTTTTCCTGAAGGAATTTATCCGATCGGCCTGACGAATAAAATAAGAAAAGTGGATGGACGGACAATGACTCCGAGAGATTTTTATGAACATGATATGCTTCATGCTGAAGTGAATTCGGGGTTAAGTTATTATACCGGAGATATTAGATTATTTCATAGCCGGTTTGTAAAGCTCGTGGAAAACTTGCCTGTAGAAAAAAGAAAAAATGTTGAATTGGCTTATTTTGTACTACTCCATGAAACAGGTCAAAACTTTATTAATTTTCAACAGATCAAACATCATCCTTTTTATATAGGAAATATTTTAAGAAATTCTATCCAGGGACTGGTGAAAAGAGGTTTGTTGCCAAGCGTGTTTGTGAGAAGTGAAGAACAAGTGCAGACTACTGTGGATGACTTTATAGAAGTGTATGATCAGATACGTAATTAGTCATTTATTTAGATAAAGCTATATGGGAAAATATTTATATTATTTTGAATCTTTGGACTTGAGAAGCAAAATCTATAAAAAATAAATCTTATCCGGCCGCTTTTATAGAAAATTCTTCAAAGGAGGCTTGTTTTTAAAAGTATTATCTGCTATGCGTGATAAAATGAAAAAAGGTTTACTCCTAAGGAAAGTTGGTTCTAGTCAAAGATGATTTTTAAAGAAAATGAAGTAAAAACTCAAAAAAACTGGAAGGTGGTGAAATCCGTGCCTCGTATAAAAATTCGTGAAGGAGAACATTTTGAACAGGCGCTCCGTCGTTTTAAAAAATCTTGTGAAAAATTTGGGATTTTGTCTGAAATAAAAAAGAGAGAGTTTTATGAGAAACCTAGTGTATCCAGGAAAAAAAAAGCTATTAATGCTCGTAGGCGTTCATTAAAAAAAACGCGAAAATTTGGAACTTAATATGAATATTTCTTTAAAAGACCGGATTATGGCTGATATGAAATCAGCTATGAAAAACAAAAAGATCTCTGAGTTGCAGGCTTTGAAGTTGGTGTATGCGGAATGCAAAAATAAAGAGATAGAATTAAAAACAGATTTGAATGATGCTCAGATGATAGCTCTTTTAAAAAAACAGGTAAAGCAATATGAAGAAAGTATTGGGCAATATGAAAAAGGGGGTCGGGCTGATAGTGTTCGAGAACAAAAAGAACGGCTGGCATTGATAAAATCTTATCTGCCAAAGCCCCTTTCCGATGAGGAATTAAAAACTCTTATTGAGGAAACCATCGATACTTTGGAAGTGACTTCAGTAAAACAGATGGGATCAATTATAAAAACTGTGCAATCTCGTACGGCAGGTTCTGCAGACAATCAGCGATTGGTGGAACTAGTGAAAGAAAGATTAAAAACTATATGAGGAGAATTTCTCCTGATTTTATAGAACAAGTTCGTTTAGCTAATGATATTGTGGATATCATTAGTGAAGATACTTTTTTAAAGCGAGTAGGTTCTCGTTATATGGGGCTTTGCCCGTTTCCTAGCCATAATGAAAAAACTCCGAGTTTTTCCGTTTCTCAGGATAAGCAACTTTATCATTGTTTTGGTTGTGGAGAATCTGGAAATATTTTTACTTATCTTCAGGTGAAAAAAGGTTTTCACTTTATGGAAGCAGTGAAAACTTTAGCGATGAGGGCCGGGCTGCCTTTACCTCAGATGAAAGAAGGAGATAATACACAATATCAGGAACAAAAAAAATTATTAGAAATAAATAAAATGGTGTGTTCTTTTTATGAAGAAAATTTACAAAACCTTCCTGTTTCTCATCCTGTAAAAAAGTATTTGAAACAAAGAGATTTATCAGGAGAGATGGTAAAAATATTTCGTTTGGGTTATGCGTCTGCTGATTGGGACAAGCTCTTATTATTTTTAAAACAAAAAGGTGGTGATTTACATCTAGCTCAAAAGTTAGGTTTGATTAAAAAGAAAACTCATTATTATGATTTTTTTCGTAATCGCTTAATGTTTCCTGTTTTTGCAAAGAATGGTCGGGATATTTTAGCTTTTGGAGGAAGGACTTTAGAAGAGGATCAGGCTAAATATATTAACAGTACAGATTCTCTATTGTTTCATAAGGGAAAAACTTTTTATGGTTGGCAGCATGCCATTCCCTTTATTCGAGAATCCGGAAAGGCTGTAGTGGTAGAAGGTTATACAGATTATTTAAGTCTTTATCAAAGGGGTCTTAAAAATGTGGTTGCTACTTTAGGAACGGCTCTTACCGAAGATCATGCTTTTTTTCTTTCTCATTATACAGAACAGGTGATTTTATCTTTTGATGGAGATGAAGCCGGTCAAAAAGCGGCACAAAGGAGTTTAAAAGTGCTATTATTCGCCGGATTAACACCAAAATTACTTAAACTGGATCAGAATATGGATCCAGATTCTGTTATTCGAAAAAAGGGAAAGGAGTATTTTTGGAAAAAAGTGCAAGAGGCCCCCGATCTTTTTTTATATTTGTTTTCAGAAGAGTTGAAGAAATATCCGATAGGGGTAGATCGATTATCTCTTATTCATAAAATAGCTCATCTTTTGGCTCACACAAAAAAAGAGGTGTTAAGGCAATATTATACAAATCGGTTTTTAGATAGTTTCGGCTTTGATGAAAAAGTGGCCAGGCAAGCTTTAGAAAACGCTTTAAATAAACAACGACAGGAATTAAGAAATAAAAATAGTGGAAGTCACTCAGTAAGTGTTTCTTTTCGAGACACAAAAGAAAAGAAGACTTTAATGGAAGGGGATAAAAAAAAGGGAGAGGCGGAACCCATTGAGCAAAACTATGAAAAACTTTCACTTAAATTAGCTTTTAAATCGGAATTATATCTCTTAATATTAGCGCTCCAAAATCCGAGTTATTATAAGGAAATTAAAAACTCCGGTGTAATAGAAAAATTTAGCCATAGTGGGATTATTAAGATGTTTGAGGTGATCAGTGAATACAGTAAGCAGGAATTGAAATGTTTTGAGGCGCTCACTCAAATTTTATCTAGGTATTTGTTGGATCCGCGGGAACTTCAAAAAGACAATTATCCTTCCTTAGCTTATTTATCTCAGGAAAAAGTTAAATATTTTATTAAGGACTGTATTAATAAGGTAGAAGAAGAAAAACAACATGCGCAATTAAAAAGTATCACTGCCAGTATGAGGTTGGATAAGGAAAACTCGGAAAAGTATTTGATGAAAATAGCACAATGGACTAAAAAATCTAAAAATACGGAGAATAAATATGAGTAATAAAAAAGGATCTATTGAAAAAGACCTGTCTAATAAAAAAAATATAGCTATTTCCTCTCTTCAGCAAATGAATTTAATGGAAAAAGAAATGGAAAAGCTTGTTGATCTGGCTAAAAAAAATAAAAATGTTTTGCATATAGATGAATTAAATGAGCAATTGTCGCCGGAGCTAACGGATGCAAAAGTATTGGATCAACTTATGTTGATATTGGAGAAAAAATCTATAGAGATAAAATATCCATCTATATTAAAAAACGGGAAAGTATCAGAGGATATTTTGTTTGCTGAAGAAGAAAAAGATGAAGATGAGGGAGAGTTAAAAAACTTTAGAAATAATGATCCGGTTCGGTTGTATTTAAGGAAAATGGGTGGAGTTTCATTACTGGATAGGGAAGGAGAGGTGGATATTGCTTGTCGGATTGAGAAAGGAGAAAGAGAGATTATTCGGGCTATTTTAATGTGCCCTATGGGGACTAGTGAAGTCATTCGTCTAGGGGAGCACCTTAAGTGTGGTCGATTGAAAGTGAAGGCTATTTTCCGGGGTTTAGAAGATGAAGAACATCGTTATAACGAAGAGGAATATTTAAGTAAGATTTTTGAACTTATTGGTAGTGTAAAACAATATCAAAAACAAGCGGAAAAGTATTTCTTAAAAATTAAAAATCACTCTTCAGAGGTTGAAAAAGCGCAAAAAGCTTTGACTAAATTGAATGGTGAGTTAATGAAGGATTTTAAAAATGTTAATTTCAATCGAAAAATTATTAATCGAATTGTGATCAAATTTCATAATTTACTTGGTAGAATAGAGCAATTGCAAAAGCGGATTGAATCTGCTGTAGAGAAAACTTTTTCAAAAGATTTTGAATCTTTAAAAGAGACTTATTTTTTAATATGTAAAAGTGATAAAGAAGCTTTTCGTGTTCAACAGGAAACAGGCTTAAGTTTTAAAAAAATCAGGGATTTTTATTTATCGGCAGAAGATGCAAAAGGCCGATTGAATCGTTTATATAAGGAAACATGGATGGATTACCAGTGGATTAAAAACACCTGTACAGCTATTTGGCTAGGAGAGCAAGAGGCGGATAAAGCTAAATCAAAATTAGTGAAAGCCAATTTACGCTTGGTGGTTTCTATTGCGAAAAAATATACTAACAGAGGATTGCAGTTTTTGGATCTTATTCAAGAAGGTAATATGGGTTTAATGAAGGCCGTGGATAAATTTGAATATCGAAGAGGCTATAAGTTTTCCACTTATGCTACTTGGTGGATTCGTCAGGCCATTACTCGAGCCATTGCCGATCAGGCACGTACCATTCGTATTCCGGTGCACATGATTGAGACAATTAATAAATTAATTAGAACCTCCCGGTATCTTATTCAGGAACTGGGACGTGAGCCGACCCCTAAGGAAATCGCGAAAAAAATGGAGATGCCAGTGGATAAAGTTAGGAAAGTATTACGTATTGCAAAAGAACCTATCAGTTTGGATACTCCTTTGGGAGAGGAGGAAGATTCTCACTTGGGGGATTTTATAGAGGATAAAAATGTTATCAATCCTTCTTCAGCTATTGTAAATTTGAATTTGATTGAGCAAACAAGAAGAGTTTTATCTACTTTAACTCCTCGGGAGGAGCGGGTACTGAGAATGCGCTTTGGGATTGGAGAGGAAAGTGATCATACTTTGGAAGAAGTGGGGCAGGATTTTAATGTGACTCGTGAGCGGATTCGTCAAATTGAAGCTAAAGCTCTTAGAAAATTAAGACACCCTAGTCGTTCGGATAAGTTAAAGACTTTTGTGGATACAGATAGTGAAATGGATGCGGATATGGAGGAATAAACCTCTGAGGTTAGGAATTTGTGATTATCAGTTTTATATTGATCCATTTTGCACATTCTCTTGTAAAACTTTCTCAATTCTTGCAGACTAGGAAAAAATGATTTAACTCATTGCTAAATGTTATTCCCATAAAGACAAATAGGATTTTTTTAGGGGGTGTAGCTTAGTTGGTTAAAGCATCCGGCTCATAACCGGAGGAGCGTAGGTTCGAGTCCTACCACCCCTATATACTAAAGATTGACAACAAAACTAGTCTCGTAATATCTTTAAGTATGTATTTGTTTTGGAGCTATACAAGTATGGTAGGCCGATTAACTCATTTAAGAAATCAAAAGAGGTTTCTCTTTGTACTCTTTTTTGTGTTTTCCTTTTTAATAACTAATTCCTGTAATCTGGGAACGACAGCCAGTAATTCTATTTCAAGTAATACCGTAGATGTTTTTATAGCACCCAATGGTAAAGATCCGGAAGTTATTGTAACAGAAGGGGGTACAAAAATATGTCGACGGGGGTTTCCGGATGCTGATGTTTACGGCTTAGATCCTATAGAAACAGCCGATGAGACAGAGGCAGATAGTGAAGAAGACCAACAGCCAGAGACACTCAGAACAAGAGTGATAACAGTAGATGTGGATGAAAATTGGTTTCAAATGGGTTTAATTATAGTTAATAAATCAAGAGATCATTTTCTAATTGTTGAACAACTTACATTTGTTATATCAGCTCCTTGGGGTGATGAGTTATTAACGGGAAGAACGGATATAAGCTCTGGTTATTGTCAAACTGATCCCTTGTATATTGTCCCTCCCACACCTAAAAATGCACAGAATCGATTTTCCGGAAATAAATATGAACCCTTTAAAAAGGATGCTGTGAATAATCTCACTTTATTTATCAGTGGAGTGCCGGTCCCTGAAGGACCTCCTACAAGAAAAGAAGATGAAGAGTCTGATAATTTGCAGGAAATTCGTTCTCTTGGACAACAGCAAAATACAATACCACAAGCACCTGAGGCCTTTATACTAGACCGTCTTCCTTCTTATAGGGTAGAGATGTTAATGAGTGGCTACTTTACGGATAAACAACGAGAAGTCAAAGCTAACTTTTCAAAAAAAGTTAAATTTTCCCTTTCTTCCAGGTTTTTTTAGGAAGTTGTTTTCAGTCCGGAATTTCATATACCCTGTTATCATTCTTTACTGGCCTAAAAGCTTAAAGCTAATAACAGTTAACAAGTATTGAATTTTTATAAAGTGTCTCTTTCAGAGACACTTTATCTATTTTTTTTTAAGCCTCATAGATTTTATGACGATATAAAAAATATTGCTTTTATTAAAAGGAGTTTATTTGTGAAAATACAAAAATGTGAACCACCTTCTTCTCTTGTGCAATCTATTGTAAACTTTGTATCACAGAGTCGAGGGCTCAGGTTTCTGGAAAGTGGTATAAATGAATTGATTATTTGTCAGAGTGTAGACGGTAAGTACTTAAAAGTGAATACAAATACTATTGCTGAAGTTTTACCTCGTAAAGATTCAAAAAAAGATTTATTTTTACAAGTGAATTTTTCAAATGGAAAAAAAGTCATATTAACAGACAGTTTGATTGGATTTAAGCCTGCTATTTATTCTGATCTGGATATGAATCGTCTTCCTAAAGTAGTTACTACACCGGATCTCATCAGCTTTATTGAAGTGCTGGAAGATTCTTTATACGATACAGAAGTGAGTATGGATGAAATTGAGGATGTGAAACAATATTTTGAATCCGTTTTGATGGGAGCGGAAGCTATAGGGTTTAATCTAATTTGTGAAAGAATTTGGATAGCTCGTCTTCTGAATCATCAAATATCTACCGGCAATGCTTAGTTTCTGTATTTAAGTGTTTATGTTTTTCTTCATTCATTTTTCTGCAAGTTCATTCAATTACTTGATTGACTGTGTATTTATAAAAAGCCATAAAGACAAAAAAGGGGGTGTAGCTCAGTTGGGAGAGCATCTGATTTGCATTCAGAAGGTCGCAGGTTCGATCCCTGTCACCTCCATAAAAATTAATAAATCTATAGAAGTGATTTGATGGAGATAGCGATGAATGTTCCTTTCCATTTAGCGATTGGTGTGAATGACCTGAAAAAAGCTAAAAAGTTTTATGGAGAGCTATTAGGTGCAACAGAAGGCCGCTCCAGTAATCTATGGGTGGATTTTCATTTTTTTGGCCATCAGCTAACTTGTCATTTAATTGATAGTAAAGACAAACTTTTTACATATTCCAATGTGGTGGATAAGAAAGAAATTCCCATACCTCATTTTGGAGTCATTGTATCTCTTCAGGAATTTGAATATTTGGAAAATCAACTGAAAAAAAATAATGTTGATTTTCATATAGCACCACAAGTTCGGTTTAAAAATAAGGCCGGTGAACAAAAAACCATGTTTTTCAACGATCCTTTTGGACATTTCTTGGAAATAAAAAGTTTTACAAAAGAAAAAGAATATTAATTCTCATTCTATAGTTGTATTGTTATTTATTTGTATTCAGTCTGTTGGTAAAAGGGGAGGTAAGCTGGATTTTAATTTACTAAAAGTGCTTACTGCATCAATAAAAAATAGATTATGAGTATCAATATACTCTTTTACTTCTTCTTTTTGTTCAAAGGTCATTATTGTATCAGTGCTAATGGTACCTAGCTTACCATCCAGTATGTCTTTTAAAGTAATTTTTTCTATATCTCTCGCATTAGCGGCCAGTTCCAATAATTCTCTTTCTCTAGTTTGTGTATTTTTTGTTAATTTGAGTAGGGAATTCATCAGTTTGTTATATTCCATGTTTATCTGTGATAAAATGCCTTTTATAGCTTGTACTTGTGCTTCCGCTTGAGCCAACTCCTGGATTAACTTTTCCAAGGCTATGTATTCAGAACCTAAGGTTGGTCGTTTTCCCATAGAACCTTTGCCATAAATAGCAATCACATCTTGTTTAAGAGCGAGTCCCATTTCACCGTTTTCTATGGCACTAATAGCTTGTTCTCTTATTTCAGCTCTGTTACGCACATATTGTGAAAATAGCTCATTAAATTTATCAATGATCGGACGGTTTTCATTAATTAGTTTAATAATATCTTTAGTGCTTAATGGTTGTTTAGTTTCAAAACTTTGGGCGGCTATTTGTTCCATTACTTTTTCCATCTCATCACCAGCTTTTTCTAGTTCTTTTAATTCTTTTTTACTCATTTTATATTCATTACTCATAGAAGCAGGAGGTTTGTTAGGTAACACTTCCAAACCTTTTTCTTTTATTTCCTTTATATGATGTCTCACTTTTTCAAGTAGCGCTTTATGTTTTTTCTGAAGTTCGTCTCTTTTTTGTTCCCACTCTCTTTTTAACTGAAGTTGGGCCTTCTTCTTTTTAGATAAAGTGTGTAATTTTTGAATTGTATTACGTATTTTGCCTTTAGTTTTACGCCTTGTTTCAGCTCCTTCAGAAATTGATCTGTCATTAATACCAATTTTCTTTATGTCATTCATAGTAGGTATGTAAGTTCCATTAATGATACTTTGAAATTCAAAATACTGTGTCATAATTACTATTACCTTCTCTTTTACTGCAGGGGGTAGTTGGTTTATTTCGTTCATTGCATGCACATCATCCATACTTTTTACTTTTACACTGAATAACTTGCTTACTAAAGGAGGTGATTGCCTTCTGTTAGAGCGTGCTATTGAATTAAAAAACTTTTCATAATTTTCTTTCATGTCTTGTATTTTCTGTTCAATAGCAGATTGTTTGGTTCTTATAAGCTCGGTATTATTATTTACTGATAATTCTGATAATAATTCTGTTATCAAGGTGTTTAATGTTTTTAGATCTGTTAAGAGTTTCGGACTAATTCCCTTTGTGACATCAGGTATACCTACCAGTTGTGATAAGTTTTCATTTACAGATTTTAGTTTAGAAAGATTAGCTATGTAAGACAGCGCATCATTTAAAATATTAGTGATTCTGCTCACAGGAGTCGCATAAGGATTTAAAATATCTGATAACTCCACTCTAATATTTGGCAGTTTTTCCTTAAAAATAGATGCGTAACTATCAGTGTTCTTTTCACTGTAATAGACATGGTCTGCTATAAATTCCCGAAAAGCCAGGTTGTTTGAAAAAATTTGTAATAATCGGATAAAATCCGATATTGTTTTGTCTTTTGTTTTGTCTATAGTTGATGAATCTACTTTATTATTAATTAATTGCTCTACCGCTTTTTGTAATGCTTGTATAGTGGTTGAAGCACCTACAGTGTTTCCTGATAATACATCATTCTTTAATGATAATAATCCATCCACAATCTGTTGATTGTCTATTCTATCTAAAAAACCCGGATTGGATATAACATCAATTTCGGTTTTTAAATCCGTATCTTCTATCCTAAAATCATTGTTTCTAATAGCCTCCAATGCATTCAGAATTCTTATCTCACTTCCTCTCATAGAATCTAAAGCTAGTTGTTTAGCCATGAATTTGCTGGCTAGAGAAAAGTCTATAGGTTCTCCTGTCTTAGGATCCAAATAATCTCCCAGTAAATGCCCTACTCTTTGAAGGTCTTTGTTTCTGTAATAAGGGAGTGGTTCTTCAATATAATGAGTTTCTATATTTTTTAATTTTTTATAATGCTCATATAAATCTTCAAAACCAAAGTAAACGAGAGAGTCATGTTTACCAACAACCATCAAAGCCGGAATATATTTTCTTCCTTTATGAGCGGGAACTAGTTGATTCAGTTGAAATATAGTACTCGCGGAATAAAAAGCTCCTAAGGCACTAAATTTACCGTCATTAATAATACCTGACCAAAAGTTTGTTTCTGATTCTGCTTGTTCATAATTTTCTATATGGTCTTTCACTGTTTGTGATCTTTTAAAAAATGCGTCTTGTTTTTCTTTAAGAGACTTACCAGGAGCTGCATCTACAGCCGTGGACAGTATAATTGCTCCTTTTAAATTATGATGAAAAAAGAACTCCTTGTGTGGACGATCTGTCATTCTCATTAACTGTTCTGCAAAAACAGAGCCCCAGCTATGTCCCCAAACGAATAAAGGAACATTTGGAGGGATATACTTTTGTACAAGAACACCCATACTTCTAATCTCAGATTCAAGATCTAAAAACTGTCGATGTCCATTAGCATGCCAAGGTAGATCAATAGACAACACGTCTATGTCATAATTTCTATAATGACTGATTACCTTGCTTCCCACATGAGAGCCAGTGGATTTGGTTCCCCCTCCATGTAAGAACAAAATAGCTGCTTTGGCATTTTCACCGACTAACCAGTTTTTACCGGACTGACTATTTTTATTATCAGCAAGGGCCCTTCTGCTAAAAGCTACATTTGTTTCAAAATCACGATTCTGGTATTTATAATGGACTCTAACCATTACTGTAGATCCTGGTTCATCTAACTTTACTACAGCCGCTGATTGAGGTTGATATAATTGATGATTTATAAATTGAGTGTCTTCCGGCAACAAACGTTTTAGTAAAAACGGAGTAGGCGGCTCTTTATTCCATGATTCTACTAATTCTCTCTCTCTAGCGGGATCAGTGTAGCTGGGATGCAAGGCTCTGAATTTTCCGCGTTCGGCAACTACTCTTTCTTCATAATATAATCTGGAACCGAAAATACTTGAGCATTCATCTGCGATAGAAAATGAAGGAAATGAAAAGAGGGTGATGAAAATGAAAAGTTGAGTATAGAAACGTAACATAAGTATTATTTAATAATTAATTTTTTAAAGTCTTTTTACATGAAAAGCTCTTTTTTACAAAGAATTATTAAGTAAAATTAATGTCATTTCTTACTGTTATGAATATTTTACATGCTTTTTGTAGATATAGCCGGTTTTAGTTGTGAATCCATCCAGGAAAAAAAAGGAAGATATCCTTTTGAAAGGGGGATAAAAACAACACATGGACAAGTATAGCTATGATTTTCCTTCAAAGTTTTGCATAAAGATTCAAACAAATCCTGTCTTGTTTTTAAGATAAGTATTACTTCCTCTTCTTCTTTATATTCTCTTTGCCATTCATAGCAAGATAAAACAGAAGGAAAGATATTTACACAAGCAACCAGTTTTTGATCTAAACAAATACGGGCTATTGTCTTTGCTTCTTCAATATGGGGAGCTGTTACGTAAACAAATCCGTATTGCATTATTTATTAAATCCTATTGTTTTTTTTCTATTTTGCCATTGTTCTAAAGCGTATTGTCTCATATCTGCCACAGAATCAAACTCGTCCACAATTTCAACACCTAAAAGAGTTTCTATCGCATCTTCCAAGGTTACCAGACCGGTTAATACACCATAAGAATCCACGGCAATAAAAATATGTTCTTTTCTTTTAATGAGTTGATCCAAGGCTGCCGCTACAGAAATTTGATCGGGAATAGAATGAATAGGTTTCATATATTCTTCTAGACTAATATCAAACAAATCATGGGAATAAGCTTCTAATATTTTATAACGGTGAATAAATCCCACGACCTGATCCAGACTACCCTCGTATAAAGGGACACGGGAAAAGCGAATGGGTTGATTTTTTTCCATGGCTTCTTTGATTTTTATTTTTTTGTCAAAAGCCAGGATCACTGCTCGAGGAGTCATTATTTCAGACACTTTAAGAGTATCCAGCATAAGCAGGTTTTTAATTACACGACTTTCTTTTTGTCCGATAGTTCCTTCACTGGCTCCCATTTCTGCTGTTACAATCATGTCTTCACGGGTGACAGAGGTTATTTTTTTTCTTAAGAGCAGGCGATTTAATTTTTCCGAAAACCACACAGATGGATAAAGAGCGAAAATCAAAACGCTGACTAAATAAGCCACCCCCGGTGCCAAAGTACGCCAGTAATTAGCTCCAATAGTTTTAGGAATAATTTCAGATACTATTAATATAACTAGAGTTAAAACAATAGAAGCTACGGTAACATAAGAGCTACCGTATAAAGTATGCACCTGAGCACCTACTCCAGCTGCTCCCACCATATTAGCAAAGGTGTTCAAAGTTAAAATAGCTGATAAAGGTCGATTAACCTGGTTTTTAAGAGACTTTAATAAATTTCCATAAGCTTTTCTTTTTTTAATGGCGGCCCTGACATAAACGGAAGTGGTGGAAAGCATTACCGCTTCCATTACGGAACAACAAAAGGACACCACTACAGCCAGAAAAAAATAAGTAAATAATAAAGTCATTTAGTTACGACAGACTACGCTGTCTATTGCCTCCCAACATTAAAATGGATTCAAGAAAAAAAGACACAAAGCAATAAATAAACCCCGAGTCAGGCTCATCTGTATCGGGTATTTCATTAATGCTTGAATGAAAAAATGACATAATGGCATCCATATGTACCAAATAGGATATTAGCAAAATTTATTCTCATTTTGCACTATTTTCCTGATCCATGAAAATTCGGGTGCCTGTAGCCCCTTTTTGGCCTTGATATTTACCTTTATAAGGTTTTTTTGTCTTCTGATCCATTTTACAAAACACAATTTGACAGATTCGGCGTCCTGAATGCAGGCGGATAGGCAAAGAATTAGCATTATAAAGTTCTAAAGTGAGTTGTCCTTCAAAACCGGGATCCACCCAACCGGCATTTTGAATAAAAAGTCCCATACGTCCCACAGAACTTCTTCCTTCTACAAAAGCTGTTAAATCATGAGGTAAGCGAAGACATTCCACAGTAGTGGCTAATACAAAAGAGTGGGAAGGAACCAGAAATTCATCGGCTTCAACAGACTGATAGTTAGGTTTGGAGTTAAAATCCAAAATATCAGCTCCCCAATGCTTAATAATAATAAATTGTTTTCCCAATTTTAAGTCCACAGAAGCGGGTTGAATACAACTTTTATCCAGAGGATCGATAAGCAACTCTTTACTCTCCAGACGAGATTGAATGCCTCCATCAGAAAGAATCATGCTTTTTTCTCCTTTTTTTCTTTTTCTATATATTGTTTAATCAGTTCTTCCTGTATATTTCTAGGAACCTGGGAATAGTAAGCAAATTCCATTGTAAACTCTCCCTTTCCCTGTGTGGCAGATCGTAATTCTGTGGAATAGTTAAACATTTCTGCTAAAGGCACTTCTGCTTCAATGGTGACAAATTTACTTTGAGAAGTGGTATTTTTAACCATTCCCCGTCTTTGATTGATTTGTCCGATCACATTACCCTGGAACTCATCAGGAGCGGACACTTCTAGTTTCATAATGGGTTCCAGTACGGCCGGCTTGGCTTTGGAAAAATGTTCACGAAAAGCGGCCATTGCACAAATTTTAAAAGCTAATTCACTGGAGTCCACATCATGATAAGCTCCATCAGATAAAATAGCTTCCACTCCCACAATAGGGAAACCAACAAGCGGGCCTTTTTGCATTTGTTCCTGAAAACCTTTATCCACTGCCGGTATATATTCTTTTGGAATCCGCCCTCCTGTAATTTTACTTATGAATTCATAATGTTTTTCTTCATCCACGGGCAAAGGATTAAATGTTCCGACCACTT
>JANQSX010000258.1 GCA_028279085.1 Bdellovibrionales bacterium | reverse complement strand
CTGACAAACCTCTGAAGTTATTCTATAAAATAAATTGTTAAACTCATGAAGCCTTCTTAGCGGGGTGTTTCTTGATTTTTGAAAGCATCTGTTTTAATTCACCAGGTTCATAGCTAGCAGCAAAAGCCGTTTCTTCGGAAATGTCACCTTTGCTAAATAAATCCGCTAAAGACTGGTTCATTGTAATCATACCTAAGGCTCTTTGTGTTTGCATAACACTATAAATTTGATTTTGCTTCCCTTCTTTCACTAAATTTCGAATAGCTGAGTTGAATAATAACACTTCAACAGCAGCTACTCTCTTTTTTCCACTAATACTTGGAAGAAGCCTCTGAGAAACAATTCCCTGGAGCACATTAGAAAGTTGAGAATTAATGAGATCACGTTCCTTTCCTCCAAACACACTGCCTAAACGATCTATAGTATGAAAGGAGTTATTTGTATGAAGTGTTCCGAAAGTAAGATGTCCCGTTTCCGCAATATGAAGGGCGGTGCTAATAGTCTCCTTATCCCTCATCTCACCTAGTAAACAAACATCCGGATCCAGCCTCAAAGCCGCTCTTAAAGATTCATGAAAATTATTAGAATCAAAACCAATTTCTCTTTGATTCACAACACACTTCTGGTGTGAATAAACAAACTCTATAGGATCCTCAATAGTCAGAATATGCGCTTTCCTGGTTTTGTTTATCTCATTCAACATAGTTGCTAAAGTAGTGGTTTTTCCCGAACCGGTCGGACCGGTTACTAATACCAAACCATAAGGCTTCCTAATCAATTCAAAAAGGACAAGAGGTAAACCCAATTCACTTAAACTGGGAATCTCACATGGAATCTGACGAAAACATCCGGCTACTGTTCTTTTTTGAAAGTAAATATGCCCACGAAATCGTGAGCTACTACCAATAGAAAAACTAAAATCTATATCTTTTGATTCCTCAAATTGTTTCTTTTGCTCATCTGTAATAATGGAATAACAGAGTTCTTTACTTTGTTGTTCAGTCAAAGATTCCGATTTTAATCGAATAACCTCACCTCTCACTCTTAAAGCCGGTGGTGACCCTGCAGTGATATGAATATCAGAAGCATTTTCACGAACAGCTGTTTTCAAAATTTTTATCATTGAAATCATTGATCATCCCCCAAGGTTCCATGCATAACTTCATCAATAGAAGTTACCCCATTAAACATATGCTCTATCGCACTTTTTCTTAAGGTTTGTAAATTATTTTTCTCAATAGCCAACATTTTAAGCTCTCTGGGAGATAATCCATTAAAAATACCGGTTTTTAATTCAGGGGTTACCTCTAATACTTCAAACACAGCTATCCGGCCTTTATAACCTGTATGGTTACAGTATTGACAACCCATTCCTTTCATTACTTCATTTCGTGATTTCTTAGCTTCTTCCTCAGAGAATCCTAAATCTTTTAAAACATTAATATTTAATTTGTGAGGTACTTTACAGCGACTACAAAGTGTTCGTAATAGCCGTTGAGCCACTACAATAGAAGTATTTTCCGCCACAGTATAAGATGGCAATCCAATATCTATCAAACGAGTAACAGTAGAAGGAGCATCATTAGTGTGAAGGGTACTCAAAACCAAATGACCTGTAGCTGCCGCTCGATATGCTATATTAGCTGTTTCCAAATCCCTAATCTCACCCACTAAAATAATATCCGGATCTTGTCTTAAAAAAGATCTCAAAACAGAAGCGAAGGTTAATCCAATTTTTGAATTAACCTGAACTTGATTAATACCATGTAATTTATACTCTACAGGATCTTCAGCAGTAGAAAGGTTTTTATCCGGCGTATTTAATACTTGCAAACCAGAGTAAATTGTAGTGGTTTTTCCCGAACCGGTCGGACCGGTCAATAAAATCAGGCCTTGATTAACTTTTAAATATTTTTGAAATAACTCCAACTGATTCTTATTCATACCTAGACTGGTAATGTCAGTATCCAAAGCAGATGTATCCAAAATTCTTAAAACAATTTTTTCTCCACTCACTACAGGAACTGTACTAACCCTGAAGTTAATCACTTCACCATCCACTTTTATTTTTAACCTTCCATCCTGAGGCAATCGTTTTTCACTAATATCCAACTGAGACATCACTTTTATACGACTAGCTATGGAAGTAGCCAGACTAATAGGTGGATTAATAGCCTCAGATAAATGACCATCCACTCTAAAACGAACACGGCATTTTTTTTCATAAACTTCAATATGAATGTCCGAACAATCCAAACGTACACCTTCTTTAATAATATAATCTACACTTTGAACAGTTGGATCATTTTGAATATTTTTATTTACTAAATTACTGTCTTCCTGCAATCCTTCCATATCTGAAGATTCGATCACAGAAAAAAGATTCTTCATCTTTCCGCCACTTTCACTGGCATGATATTGATTAATCATTTTTTTAACATCATTGTATTCTGCAACTACCATTTGAATCTTAGCATTAGTGATCAAAGATACATCATCTTTTGCCTGTATATCTCCAGGATCAGAAAACGCTACTATAATAGTATCTTCCACCTCCATAACAGGAATTAAAGTGTATTTTTCACATATTCTTTTTGGAATCTTTTGCACTATTTTTGGATCAAGTTCAAAGGCGGAAAAATCAATTTTTTGCAAATAATACTGATCGGCCATTAAGTCAGCTATTTGCTTATCTGAATATTGCTCCGAATGAAATAATGAAGATAAAAATTCCCTCCGATTATTTCCTGACAAAGCACAGACTTTAGACCAGTCTTTTTTTGGAAGGGCGTGCTGGCTATCCTGAAGACCACTGGAAGACTTGGAGTCTTTGCTTTTCACTACCGCTGGTGTGTTTATCTGTTTTTTTTTCACATTTTGATTCTTTTCACTCTTAAGCGACATAATAACCTCTAACACTTATCCAAGAAAATCGAATTTAAACCTCTATGAAAAATCCTTAAAGCGGGAAGTTTCAAACCGGTATAAACTCAATCGGCATATACAATTAAAAAATAAATAATATTTAACGGTTACACTAAACTGATTTATGGCTTCTTATACTGTATCCAAGAGAAAACGCAAAAAAAGACAATCTAGAACTAAAGTAGCTCATTAGCTTTAGAAAAAATTAAGAAGACAGCCCAAAAAACTTCTTAGCCAGACAAACATCCCATTTAATCTGACGAATTAAATCTTTTGACGAAGCAAATTTCTTTTCCGGACGAATATATTTTAGAATCTCCACTTCACACTTTTTATCCGTCCATTTTTTATTTACTTCAATAAGATGAACCTCTATTTTTTTTAAACAATTATCTGAAAATGTCGGATTGGTTCCGATATTAACAACTGAGTAAAAACACTGATCTTTTTTTACTATTTTTGCTGTAT
>JANQSX010000244.1 GCA_028279085.1 Bdellovibrionales bacterium | reverse complement strand
TAACTTTAAGAACTGTCTGTCTTTTAAGATTTTTTATTAAAAACTTTAAAAGATTTTACTTAAGTATCTAAATTTACTTAATTTTTACTGACAGATTTTTTTACACAACTATGGAACCCTTTATTCAGAACCTGTTTTTGTTTTTTTGAGGAAATATAAAAAATATTTATGTTATTTGTTGGTGCTCCACAGACAGATAAACCTCGACTTTTACCAAGTTGTCCCTTTATTGCTTTAAAAACTTTTACTCCCATTTTTTTTAACTCCTTTTTCATCACTGTTACTGGTATCCCCTCCTTTTCTTCACATTGCAGGCTGCCGTCTCTTTTAAAAACTGACGAAATATTTTTTGACTGAATTTGAATGGAAATACCTTTGGTTATCTCTGTACATAGGTTCTCGCTTTCTTCAAGAAGATAAGGATTAATAGGTGAAAAAGAGGCTATTTTTAATAAGAAGGTGTTTAGTATTGAATCTCTATTGGTTTTATTTGTCACTTCTCTATTATTTTTAGCATTTTTGATCTCCCCTTCGCTTTTTAGTATAAATATATGATTAAACAAAGTTAAAGATATAAATACAGTAAAGTAATATAATTTTTTTCTAAGAAATGGACGCTCTAGCATGATTACCTCTGCTACTGTATCTTATTATTTTCAACTGATAGATGGAATCTTTCAAGTTAAAATCAGTTCAAATGTCATTCTTGTAAATGTTCACTCATTCACTAACAAAATATACTGATATAATAATAAAATTGATCTCTCCACTCAAGGTCAGTTAAAAACGAGTTCGGCTTTGACACAAGTGCGGCGGTACGCCCGCCTTATGGCAAAACGCATGTCTGAGCTTTTTAGCTGACTTTGAGGGGAGGGATAATATTATTTGTTTTTAAATGAATTTAACTTTTGTAAACAATCATTATGAATTTTTAACCAGTTTTTATTTTCAGATAGATACCATTGAATATTTTTGTCTCTCTTGAACCAGGATATTTGTTTTTTAACGAGACGCATTGTCCTCGAAACAATATGGCTTTGTAATTCATCTTTAGAAAGCTTATTTTGCAGAAATAGAACAGACTCCCCATAGCCTACACTTTTCATTAAAGGCCAGTCCTGTAAACCTTTATTCAACAAACTTTGTACTTCTTCTAATAAACCGTCTTTAATCATTTTTGCTGTTCTGATTTGCACTTTTTTTAATAAAATATCACGAGGGAGATATAAGCCTACTTTAAAATAAGGCCAGGGAAGTTTTTGTTCTTGAAAAGAAGCTTTAATAAAAGATAAAGGTTTTTCCTCAGACAAGATGATGCACATAGCCCTGAATATTCTGTAAGTATCTTTAGAGGATATTTGAGCTGCATACTTTGAATCTAAAATACAAAGCAGCTTATATAGATGCTCCAGCCCTCTTTTTTTATGTATTTCTTTTACTTGTGTCTTTACTTCCGGCTTTATTGGCTTAATGGGATACATTCCTCTTTCTAAAGCTTGAACATAAAAACCACTTCCACCTACGGCTAAAACGGAGCGGGAGGGCAGTTCTTTTTTTAAAATATTTAATGCTTTTTTTCTAAATATTCCCGCTGTACATACAAAAGGGGAATTCCATTCATCAAACATAAACATAGGGATCTTTTTTTTTATCTTACTAAATGCAGGCTTAGCTGATCCAATATTCAGATCTTTATACATCTGAATACTGTCACAGTTCAGAATAGATGCGGAACACTTTTCAGCCAAGTAAAAAGAAAATTCAGTTTTCCCTACGGCTGTCGGACCTAGTATAAATCCAACAAAGTTAAAAGAACTAGAGGTTGTATTACTGTTTTGGGTTCTAATACTTTCAGTTTTCAAACAACAGTTCCTTTTTTATATAACGATTAAAAAAACTCTTACCAATTCATAATAATTGGAATTTTATTTTTTTGACACACTTGTTTGATATTTTCTTTTATTTTTCTATTTCTTGATAAAACAAGTAAACAACCTCCCCCTCCGGCTCCGCAAAGTTTTACCGATTCAGCTCCATTATCTTTTATTAAATTAATAATAGAAGAAACATCGGGGTTAAGCCAATTAGGAAAACACTCCCCTCTGAT
>JANQSX010000242.1 GCA_028279085.1 Bdellovibrionales bacterium | reverse complement strand
ACCAGAAAAGTTTCATAGTTCATTTTCCTTTTCTGATTGTTTTTTAGAACGAATATCAATGTACTCTTCTTTATTTTCTATAAAGCTCTCTTTATGAATACTTTCATTAAAAACACTTGTTTGTTCCTCACTCCTTGAGGTTGGAGAAACTGATTCATGATTTTGATAGTTTGTTGCAATGTTTTCACTTTGAATCTGGTAATCTTTTGAAAGAGGAGCCCTCTCTTTTATTTCATACATAGTTTGAGCAGGAGAACTACTTTGAACTTCTTTTCTTGTTTCATTATGAACATGACTTTCCTGAGATATATGATTTTCCTGTGAAACACTGTTTTCAATAACAGTGCTATTTTCTCTTGTGACAGCCTCTTTTAATTCTATTTCTTGTTTTATATCCTGATGATTCTTTTCTGGAAGTTTTGTTTGATCAGGGTCTTCATTTTCTTTGGCATTAAGAGAAAAACTCTCTATTTCATTGATATAGTCTTCTTCCGGAAAGGAAATGCTCTCCCCGAACTCTGAGATGCCTATTTCTTTCGTTTGAATGACATCTATATTTGTTTCTTCGTTATTTATTGTTTCTTCATTTTGATTATGAAGAATATTATCAGGTTTGTTTCACAACATAGAATAAGCCTGACTTCCTCCCTGATAAGCAAGGTTAGCACCTGCATAGGCTATGCCTCCCCCTGCGTAAGAAAGTCTTTTTAAGTTTTGAGCTATAGGTACTCTTGAAGCCTTTGATATAAGCCAGATAGGTATAAAAACCTTAGCAAGACTGGCACTTCCGATAATCACATTGTTGGCCAGAGCATTATCACTGACAGCTACAGTAAAGACAGCAAAATTTACGGAATACCAAAGAAGCGGCCAAAGAGATACAGTAAAAAGCAAGATGAAAAATACTTTTAATGCTCCGTAAGCCCTGAACATTGTACCAAAGAATAAGACATACCCTGCAAAAAAACCCAATACAGACACAATTACTATATAAAGTCCAAAGCTTATCCAATAAGAAAGTATGCCTATCCAATCTACTGTACGCCTAATAAAATTTATAAACAGTCCTTCTCCTAAGTTGATATTTCTCCAATCTCCAAGAGAGAGTTCACTTGATACGAAGTAGGGAATTTGAAGTGACATTTTTAAAATATCTGTAAAAAAGAACAGTCCAAGAAATAAAAATAAAGAATCTTTTAAAATATCCGTAAATCCCTCACTTTTAAGCAAGATAAAGCCCAAGGCAATTCTTATAAAAAAAGCTAAAGGAAAAAGAAGAAGGACATAACTTCTCGTTTGATTAAATACTTCAATAATTTTATTGAAAATAGCTGTGTCTATTGGAAAATCTGTCATTTTAAAAAATCCCTAAAAACTTTTTTCTTTTTTTACCTTGTCCATCAATATCCTTTTCATTTCTAAAGGGGTGAAAAACTCCAAAGCCTTTTCTTTTAGAGTGGCGATTAATATAGGCGTATTGCTTGTCTATAAACTCCTGTTCCTTTTTTCTTCTTTCAAGCAGGATTTTTTGTGAGGCAATTTCTTTCCTGAGTCTTCTCAATTCCCTTGTTTGAGAGTCTTCCAATAAAGCTCTAAGTGTTCTGTTTGTTTCTATCTGCTCAGAGGCGGTAATAGACTCAGGACTTTGTGTAATAGATTTAAGTTTCTTTAATAAGCCGCTTGCTCTTTTTACATAATCTTTAAA
>JANQSX010000175.1 GCA_028279085.1 Bdellovibrionales bacterium | reverse complement strand
AATTTATGGAACAAGGTAAAGAGGTGTAAAAGTATAATGAGGGTTTTAATTATAGATGATGAAGAATTAATTGGAAGATGCCTTGGCCGTGTAGCGCTTTCTCGTGGGCATATAACGAAAATAGAAAAAGAAGGTTTGGCGGGTCTTAAAACCTGGAAAAAATTTCAACCTCATTTGATATTTTTGGATATTTTAATGCCGGAACTGGATGGCCCCTCTGTATTGAAACAAGTTGGTAAAAAAAACAATGAGAAAGTGGTAATGATGTCTGCACACAGAGCTTTTAGCGATGCCATGTCCATTCCAGGGGTGGATTTATTTGTAACAAAACCTTTTAAAGATATTGAACTTGTTTTTACTCAGGCCGAGCAGCTTTTTTTTCCTTCAGAGCAGGTGGAGAGGGGATTGTAGCTGAGAATTATTGCCGGTCGTTTTAAAGGACGTTCTTTATGCTCTTTTTCTGCTGATTTTATTCGGCCTATGACCGATCGGGTAAAAACTTCTGTTTTTGATACACTTTATTCCAGTGGTATGAATCCGTCCGGTTTAAGAGTTTTAGATCTTTTTTCTGGAACAGGTAGTTTGGCTTTAGAGGCTCTATCTCGTGGTGCCAGGGAAGTGCATATTGTAGAATCTCATCGTCAAGCCATTCGTATTATCAAAAAAAATTGTCAATTGTTAAAAATTAAGTCTGGTATAAAGATTCATCATCAGGATGTGTTTCAGTTTTTAAGCTCTTATAAAGGGGAAGCTTTCGATTTGATTTTTGCCGATCCTCCCTTTAAAAAACAGTATGGAAAAAAAATTTGTGAATATTTTACTTCTTCTTTTGTAAGAGGAGGCAGGACCATGTTGGTTTTAGAGCTTTCCTCTCAGGAAGAACTGATGGAAACAAATCAAATGTATAATTTATTTACTCATAAGAAATTTGGTGATAAACAAATATTTTTTTACCTCGGGTCAAAGTAAATATGAAAAATAGATGTTAATATGAAAAACGGACCTGCTCCAAGCAAAAAAGCGAGATGAGATGTTGATATGAAAAACGGACCTGCCCTAAGCAAAAAAGCGATTTATCCAGGGAGTTTTGATCCTATCACAAAAGGTCATGTCGATCTGGTAAGTAGATTAAGTTATTTTTTTAATCCTTTAATATTGCTGGTCTCCACATCTGCCAGTAAAGATTATCTTTTTTCTTTGGAGGAAAGAGTGGAGTTAGCCCGCCTCTGTCTTGGTGATATAGAGAGGGTGAAAGTGGCTTCTTATAATGGAATGACCGTGGAATATGCAAAACAAAACAATATTAAAGTGATTATTCGAGGGGTTAGAGCCGTCTCTGACTTTGAGTATGAATTAACAATGGCGGCGGCCAATAAACAGCTTTTTCCGGAATGTGAAACTTTTATTGCATTTACTCGTCCGGAATATACCCATTTATCTTCTCAAGTGGTAAAAGAAATTGCCTCTCATGGAGGGGATTTGAGTGATTGGATTCCTGTGCCGGTAGCTCAGGCTTTAAAGAAAAAATTTAAAAACTCAACGGGTGATTAATTTTAGTAAAAAAATGAAAAAAAATGTTGATATAAAAACAGAAAATGAGGTGTTAAGATGAAAAATGGATCTGTTCTTAGTAAAAGAGTCATTAATTTAAAACCTTCAGCAGTGATGGCCTTGAGTGCCAGAGCGCAGAAGCTAAAGGAACAAGGTGTGGATGTTATTTCCTTATCTTTGGGAGAACCTACATGGGATACGCCGGAGCGGATCTGTTCTGCTGGTATTCAAGCTATTAAAAAAGGCTATACTAAATACACGCCGGCTAGTGGTTCTCAAAAACTGAAAGAAGCAATCGTTATTAACATAAGAAAATGGTTGAACTTAAACATAGAACCCTCTCAAGTAACTGTTTCCATTGGAGCTAAGTTTATTTTATTTTCAGCGATTCAAACTTTATGTGACCCGGGAGACGAGGTGTTAATTCCCACTCCTTATTGGGTGAGTTATCCTTCCATGGTGGAATTGGCAGGGGCTTGTTTAGTGCCTATCCCCTCTTTGCCGGAAGAAAATTTTAAGCTTAAACCAGAGCTTTTAAAAAAACATATCACTGAAAAATCAAAGGTTTTGATTTTAAATTCCCCCAATAACCCTTCCGGTGCTGTGTTTAGTCGTTCCGAATGGGAAGCTTTGGCAAAGGTTTTAAGGGAACATCCGCAATTATATGTTTTAAGCGATGATATTTATAATCATCTGTATTTCTCCGGACCGATAGCACCCCATCTTTTACAAGTTGCCCCGGATTTAAAAGATCGTGTCTTAGCCATTAATGCTGTTTCAAAAAACTATTCTATGCCTGGTTGGAGGATAGGGTGGGCGGTAGGCCACAAAGACATTATAAGTTCTATGTCCAAATTTCAAAGTCAGTCTGTTAGCTGTGCCAGTTCTATTTCTCAGGAAGCTACTGCTTATGCCTTAATGGAATGTGACAAGGAATTAGAGGAAACAAGAAAAGATTTAACTAACATCAAAGATTTAGCATTAAAATCTTTTAATGCCATTGATAGTTTGGAGGTGTTTCCACCCGAAGGAGCGTTTTATCTTTGGGTAGGTGTTAAAAAATTATACGGTTCTTCCTGGAAAGGGGGAACTATTAATTCTTCCGCGGATTTTGTAGAAGCGCTTTTTCAAGAAAAATCCGTACTTTGTGTACCAGGTGAAGAGTTTCATTACCCGGATTATGTGCGTATTCATTTTGCAGTCAGTAAACAGCGTCTGCTCACTGCTTGTACCCGGATAAAGGATTTTATTTCCTCTCTTTCTTAAACTGTATTGTCGTTTTTTTCTTTTATTCACTATCGACTGTTGCATCAGCTGCTTTTTTATTTCAATTTCCTTTAAATGAAATACACGACTTGAGACTGGTTGAGATTGTTTTCTAATCCTGTTTTAATAGAAAGATAAAGGATAACTGAATCAGGAGGTTTTTTCTTGTTTTTCACCAGTGGTATTATTATTGCCTTTTTTTGTTTTGCTTTTTATTTGATATGGAATCAATTTTTAAGAAAGGATACTCGCCTTAATACGGGTCTTCAGGTTTTAAGAAAAAAGATTGGTGATTTGGAAAACCTGTCTTTAACTGTCGAAGCGCAAGTGGAGCGTCAAATGTCTTTGGTGAGTGAAAAAACCCGAAAAATGGAATCTCTTGTAAGACAAAGTAAAGAACTTTGTGACACCTTGGAGAAACATCTTCAGATGGTAAAAGCTTTAGAACCTTCTCCTGAAGAGCGGGCAACTGACTCTTCCCATGTAAATCCACCGGAGGTAAAGCCTATTAAAAACCACCAAAAAGAGGCTAAAAAAAGTTTTTCCAAAAATTCTCCGGCTCATTTAAAGATGGTTAAGGAAAAC
>JANQSX010000123.1 GCA_028279085.1 Bdellovibrionales bacterium | reverse complement strand
AAATTCCCCGGCAGTGCTAATTTCACTGGAAGCTCCTCCAATATCCAGCACCACTGATGAATCCGGATTAACAGGTAATTGAAATAAAGCTCCCTTACGACTCAGCTTCGCTTCTTCCTCCGCAGAAATAATATCAATAGAAAATCCATATTGCTTACCACACGAAAGAAGTTGATGAACATTTTCCGCCTTTCTGGCAGCAGCAGTCGCAACACATTTTATCTTCTTTACAGAATATTGATCAATCAGCCTACTAGCTTTTTCAAAAAAACTTCTCTGTCTTTTAAGAGAATCAGCACTCATTTCTTTTTTCTTAGAAAACCCTTCCGCTAGTCGGGTAAAAAACAGTCGATCTTCTAGTATAGATGGAGAAGATCTGAGATCCTCTGAAAGACGGGCAATCAAAAGTAAAGATGTATTAGAACCAATATCTATAGTAGCTACAATCAACTGTTCAGCTTTTCCTTTACCATTTTATTAAGAGCTTCCGGGTCGGCTTGACCTTTAGAAATTTTCATAACTTCTCCGATAAAAAATCCAAAAATTTTTTCCTTTCCATTTTTGTAATCAGCCACCTGTTTTGGAAACTTATTTATAATTTCCTCCACCATACTTGATAAAATATTGGGATCACTAATTTTTTTAAGTCCTAGTTTTTTTATTATTTCTACAGGGTTTTTTTTAGTATTCCACATTTCAGAGAAAACTTTTTTTCCTATTTTTCCGGAAATTTCTTTCCTTTCAATCATCTTAATCATTTCCCCTAATTGTTCAGGAGTAACAGGACAATTATCAATATCCATCCGATTCTCATTAAAACGAGCCAAAACTTCATTGATAAGCCAATTAGCTGAAAGCTGAGCAGAAGCTTTTGTTTTGAGCATCTTTTCAAAATAATCGGCCCGCGACCTTTCCTCAGTAATCAAAAAAGACTCTTTAGGAGATAAACCATATTCTTTTTGAAAGCGATCGGCTTTTTGTAAAAAAGATTCCGGGATTTGCTTTCTTTGTTCTTCAATCCATTGCTTAGACAAAGACACTGGTAAGAGATCAGGATCAGGAAAATATCGATAATCACTAGCTTCTTCTTTAGAACGCAAAGAAAATGTCTTGTTTTTCGTAGAATCATACAAACGAGTTTCCTGAATTACTTTATGACCCTCATTTAGTATATGAATTTGCCTATTCACTTCATACTCAATAGCCTTTTCAATGAACTTAAAGGAATTGAGATTTTTTAATTCTGTTCGAGTGCCTAATTTATTATCAGAGATTTTTTGCACACTCACATTACAATCACAACGCAAAGAACCTTCCTCCAAATTACCATCACACACTTTCATATATTTTAAAATTTTTCTAATGGAGCGAACCATTTCCGCTGCCTCTGCCGGAGAATTCATATCCGGCATAGAAACAATTTCCACTAAAGGCACTCCTGCTCGATTAAAATTAACCAAAGAACAATGACCCCTGTGGTGAAATCGTCCGGCATCTTCTTCTATATGTACTCTTTGAATCCGTACCTTTTTTCTTTTTCCTTTACATTCAAATTCTATATAACCATTTTCACAAATAGGTTGTTCATACTGTGATATTTGATAGCCTTTAGGAAGATCAGGATAAAAGTAATTCTTCCTGGCAAATACAGATCTCCCATTAATATGACAATTCAGAGCTAATCCCACTTGAGTGGAATATTCCAATACTTTTTGATTTAAAACTGGCAAAGTTCCTGGAAGCCCGAGACTGATAAAATGAATATGTTCATTTTCCTTCTCTACAAAATGAGAAGGATCAGGAGAAAAAAGCTTACTCTTTGTTAAAAGCTGAGCATGAATTTCCAATCCGATAACTGTTTTCCATTCACTACGCAAATTGGCGTGCTGCGAATTTTGTTCCATTTTTTACTCCTTATTAATCTTATACCAAGTAGGAAGGTCTTTTTCCTACAGCCTTTAATTCTTCTTGAATAAGTAAAGCCGTATTAAAAAGAGTTTGCTCATCAAAGTGAGAAGCTATCAACTGCACTCCTATAGGAAGTTGATTAGCAGAAGAAAAACAGGCAGGCACAGAAAGAGCAGGAAGTCCCGCCAGATTAGCAGACACAGTAAAGCTATCAATTAAATAAGATTCAAGAGTACCGGCCGGATTTTCTTCAAGCGAAAAAGCGGTTGATAAAGACACGGGAGCTATTAACAAAGAATATTTAGAAAAAATTTTTACAAAATGATCCCGAATAATACGACGAATCTGAGAAGCTTTATTATAATATTCATCGTAATAACCACTAGAAAGACAATAAGTTCCCATGATAATTCTTCTTTTTACTTCACTGCCAAAACCTTCTTTGCGAGTTTGACTGTAAAATTCCTCTAAATGATCCGGTTTTTTATTTTGAAAATCAGAGCGATAGCCATAACGAACTCCATCGTAACGAGCTAGGTTGCTTGAAGCTTCGCTGGTAGAAATAAGATAATACACCGGGACGGACATATTCATTATAGGAACAGAAACATCTTCTACTAAAGCTCCTTTTGACTGTAACAGTGTTTTTACTTGTTCTAAAGATTGTACCACTTCCGGTGAACAGGAAGTGTTTGCTTCTTCCTTATTGAGAAAACCTATTTTCATATTCTTAATATTTTGAGATTGGCAATTATGAAGCCATTTTGGAACCTCTTTTATAGAAGAAGTACTGTCTTTTTCATCTTTACCGGAAATGGATTCTAGAATAAGGGCACTATCTTCTACACACATGGTCATGGGACCAGCTTGATCTAAACTAGAGGCATAGGCAATCATACCATAGCGACTAACTCTTCCATAAGTAGGCTTTACCCCTACCAAGTTACAAAAAGAAGCAGGTTGACGAACAGAGCCCCCTGTATCTGTACCCATTGAAGCCGCACATAATCCAGCCGCTACGGCCGCCGCCGATCCTCCACTAGAGCCCCCTGGCACATATTTTTTATTCCATGGATTATATACCGGTCCAAATGCAGAATTCTTATTACTGTTTCCCATGGCAAATTCATCTTGATTACACTTCCCTAAAATAACAGCACCAGCCTTTTCCAAACGCCGAACCACTTCTGCAGAATAAGGAGAGATGAAGTTTTCAAGTATTTTTGAACCAGCCGTAGTTCTTATACCCTTAGTACAAAAAACATCTTTTAATAAAATAGGAATCCCCAATAAAGGTAAATCCTTATATTGATTTAAGTTCTTATCTATATTTTCGGCTGTTTGCAAAATATCGGGATTTATTGTTAATACAGCATTTAACTCAGAGTTATATTTTTCAATACGATCCATGTAAAACTGACAAAGTTCTTTAACGGAGAGAGCTTTTTTCCGAATAAGGGAGGTTAATTCATGTAACTTGTAATTTAACAGATCCATTTTAATCCACCACAGGAGGCACTTTGTACTCATTTCCTAACCGCTCCGGAGCTAAATCTAAAAGTTCCGCTTTTTTTTCCTTCATTGTTTGAACTTTGTCTTCTCTAAGGGAAATCATAGACTCAACACCATCAAGAGGATACACTAAAGGTAAAGTATCCTTTGTATCAATAGAGGAAATCCGCTTAAAATATTCAAATATCACTTTTAGTTGATCAGTGAATTCCAAATGTTCTTTTTCAGATAATTTAAGTCGGGCCAGATGAGCTGTTTTTATCAATTCTTTTTTATCCATAAAGTGTCCTTATTTTTCTTACTGTCATTTAGATATAAAATCCCTATTTTAAGAAATCAATACAAGATTATGCAATTTATATAATTTTCCAATAGATGAACAGCTTCTAAACACTATGTGTGTAAAAAACTAAAATATTTTCTACTTATGATATACAATGAAATAGTATAAAATCACTATCTTAATGATAAAAAAAATAAATCGCGTCCGATAAAGTAAAAAGATTACTTATATTAATTCGGTATAAAAACAAGAACTTAGTTTAATTTCACTAAAGGGAAATAGTCATTGAAGAACGAAATGTTTAAATCAAAGCCCTTCACAAAATCAAAAGTAAAAACTCGTCTGAAACAATTAAGACACTTAATTTATAAATATGATCACTTTTACTATAACTTAGATCAACCAAAGATAGATGATTACGAATATGATCAACTATTTAGTGAATTAGTAAAGTGGGAAACAAGATATCCGGATTTAATAACTCCTGATTCTCCTTCCCAAAGGGTACCAGGTAAAGCCCTTCCTCATTTTGAAAAAGGTTTTCATAGAAAAGCTATGCTTTCTTTGCAAAACACTTATAATGAGAAGGAAATAATCGATTTTTATGAAAAAACATTAAAGACCTTAGAAACCAATAAGACAGAGTTCCTTTTAGAACCAAAATTAGATGGTGTTGCTGTAAATCTCCTTTACGAAAAAGGTATTTTAACAAAAGCTCTTACTCGTGGAGATGGAAATACCGGAGAAAACGTAACGGAAAATATTAAAACCATTCGCTCTATACCACTTAACTTATCTATTTCCATGGAAACATTGGAGGTTAGAGGGGAGGTGGTTTTATTAAAGGAAGATTTTAAGAAAATAAATAAACAAAAAAATGAACAAGGGCTTTCCCCTTTTGCAAATCCACGCAATATGGCTGCAGGTAGTCTGCGTCAATTGGACCCGGTTGTTACCGCTCACCGTCCTTTAAAGTTCTTTGCTCATTCTCCAGGTTTCTTCAAAGGAATAAAATTACAAAGCCAAAGTGATTTTTTTAAAACAATAAAAAAAGCCGGGTTGCCGGCCCTCCCTCTTATGAGTTTTAAATCTTTTCAAAATAAAAAAAATACTTTTGCAGCAGCTGTCCTTTGTAAAAACAAGAATGAAATCATTAAATATTTTCAGCTTATGGAAAAAAGAAGACATCGTTTGAGATTTGAAACGGACGGTATTGTCATAAAGGTCAATTCTTTTTCTAAACAAGAAAAAATGGGTTCAATCAGTCGCTCCCCGCGATGGGCTAAAGCGGCTAAGTTTAAACCGGAAAGAGCAGAAACACTTGTGGAAAATATCTCTATTCAAGTAGGACGAACAGGAGTGTTAACTCCTGTAGCTCGATTGAAGCCCGTATCTGTGGGGGGTGTTACTATCACTCATGCCACTTTACATAATCAATCAGAGATCGCCAAAAAAGACATAAGAAAGGGAGATACTGTTATTGTAGGAAGGGCCGGAGATGTTATTCCAGAAATTGTAAAAGTTCATTTCTCTAAAAGAAAAAAAACCAGCTCACCATTTAAAATGCCAAATAGTTGTCCCGTTTGTTCTTCAACAATAGAAGAAGTTAGAGACATCGTATTTTGTACAAATTCACTTTGTCCAGCTATCGTTTTACAATCTCTTATTCACTTTGCTTCTAAAAAAGCAATGAATATTGAATCTTTAGGAAGTAAAATTATGGAGCGACTTTATCAAAAAAAGATAGTTAAAAGTTTTTCAGATATTTACTCCTTAACAAAAGAAAAGCTTTTAAGCCTGGAGGGAATGGGAGAAAAATCCAGTGAACGTATTTTAAAAAACATCGAAAAAAGCAAAAAAACAAATCTCTCCTCTTTTATTTTTGCTCTGGGTATTCGCCATATAGGAGAACAAACAGCTTACAGTTTAAGTAATTTTTTTATCAAAAAAAGCCAAAGAACAAATCAACAGACCCAAAAATTATCAGCTAATGCGGTAGATACAAAGCAACTGTCTTTTCCACAAAATATTTATCAAGCTTCTTTAAAAGAAAACATATCCCCCCTTAAAAAGAAAAAAAAAGAGAGTTCCTCCCCTTTTTCTGAACTCACCGTCTTTAACCTTATGGCAAAAGCCACTGAAGAGGAATTACAGGAAATACCGGATATTGGTGAAATAGTTGCTCATTCTATCCGG
>JANQSX010000121.1 GCA_028279085.1 Bdellovibrionales bacterium | reverse complement strand
ACAATACGACCTTCAGAGATACCGATATCCACGGATTCTTCCACCAAATTATAAGGATCGTTTGGATGGGAAAGCAAAGCTGTGCCTTCTCTTATTATCATATCAAAATATGTCTTCAATATACCTCCAATCTCTTCATTCAAAAGTAAATATGTAACTCAAGAAAAGCACTTTGTGAAGCAATTATGCAAATTCTATATTTAGAACTTAAGCATAACTCCTGTCCATACCATTCTTCCATCCGTTTCAACTGAATTTAAACTACTCGTCTTATCTGTAATATTTTTTACAGAGAACTCAAGAATAATGTTTTTGGACTTAGCGGGATAATGATAGACATAGATATCTAATTGCGGATCATCTTCATCAGCACCTATGCCTTGTAAACTTCTATAATAGTCAGAATAGGTGAGTTCTCCTCCTATAGCCCATTCAGGGTCCGCAGAATAATCGATTCCAACAGCATTCCGTCGTTTTAACATACTATTTGTTGTAACAGATCTTCCTCTTTCAAAACCTTCTATTATGTCTGTGTAACTATGATGTCCTTTTAAAGTGAACTGATCTAATATAAGAGACCACTTCAGCCCCAAACCTTGAATTGTTGTTACCACTTCTGTATCTTGTAAACCCTGGACAGCATCCGGTTGCACTTTTTTTCTATCCTGACGATTCTGAAAGCCTATAAATTCAACGAAATAGTTTTTATTTTTTTCTATTTTAACGCCTACCTCATAATTTGTAGGAGCATTATCGTTTAAATGGGAGTCAGATCCTTGAACCTCACTACTCTTTACACTGTCCGGTTCAAACTCACCTTCCCACATTCCTCCTTCATTGTTGTACGCCCTACCTCTTAAAAAGACTTTATGAGAATTTACTGTACCTATATAAAAACCTTTTTCAGGATCAAAGCCCTCTTCTGAAAAAACAGGTGGTTCACCCTCCTCATTTTCTTTTATAAACCGAAAGTCATACGTTCCCGCCATTTCTATAAAAAATTTTTTACTATCTAATGCTAATTTCGGCGAACAATGTTCACTATTTACTTCGCACCCAGAAAGCACACTTAATATTGAATCCATCGGAAAATAAAAAGTAGCTCCTAATACCGCATTCTTTATATTCACACCTTGATCTTTTGGATATATAGCACTATGTTCTCTATTGTCAAAACAGGATAAAGAGTCCAAACAAATATCCTCTTTCGTGAAAATGTTAATAAGAGAGTATATGGATCTAGGATAATCAGAATCCAAAAAAGGCATAGCTATGATTTCGATTTGTTGAATAGAGTAAACAGGAATATTTTTCCAATGAATCCCCAATCCCACTTCATTTAAAGGGCTACCGTTTATTAAAATGGCAGCATTGCTCTCTATGAAAGCAAGTTCCACACTTCCTGAATCACCAGGTGACTTCCCATCAGAGTAATTATCAATAGAGAAATAGGCCACCTTCAAGATATCCGCTAACTTATGGTTAATATATCCACTTAAAGATTCTCCTGAAATAATAGTAGAGGATACCGTATATTGATCTTCTATCGAAGAGTGCGGTAACCACTTAGTCGTAAAAGAAACACTATTTGTCGCTAAAGAATTAAACTCAACCACTAACATTAAGAAAAAAAATGTTATAGAAAAGACAAGCCCCTTTTTTATTTGTTGCAATACTATCTTCATAAAGCATCATTTTTTTGTTTATTATATGTATATTTTTAATGTCAAATTTAAACACTTCTTAACCAACTCAATTTAGTAAAGATATTTTACAAAAGGTTTTATCTAAATCAAATTAAAAATATTATATGGCTTATACACTTTACACTTCTTTTAATTTATAAGGTATTAAAAAGACTATAAAACTTTTAATAAAAGTTACATGTACAATAAACATGGATAATTGTATAATTTTCATCACCGTACAAAAAAAACTATACTTAGCCTTTAGTCAGTATGTACCTCTTTTTTAATGACAGAAAATATAAATATTTTTAATACTACTTGCATATAGGTTAAAAAAGTCCTACTTTAAAGTTGTGTCTATATTGCGAAAGGTTGGTACTCCTGTAATGAAAAAAACCATTTCTTTTTACATTTTGTTCTCATTTGCATTTTTATCTATTTCCTGCACGGAACTTGAAGAGCTAGCCTCTGAAGACGGTGGAGAAGTAACAGATGAAACAGTAGCTACTGCCCCCACTCAAGACAATACACCTTACAGTATCACTAATGAGTTTCAGGATCACACAGGTATAAATAGCTCTGTGTATATTCACCTAGCCAGTACAACGACAAAAAAAACCTATATTATTCCTCCTACAAATTATAAAGCTGTGGAGTTAGAGCGTATTATCATAGATGATGCAAGGGTGGACGGAAAATGTGTAACAGTGCCGGCAGAGGATTTCCCTGTTTTAGTAAGCGTTTGCCAAACTGCAGAGTGCACGGCTATCAGGCCCTTGAATGTTTTACTTAAAAAACCGGCACATTACAATATAAGCGG
>JANQSX010000112.1 GCA_028279085.1 Bdellovibrionales bacterium | reverse complement strand
TTTTTCTAAAAATAATACTATATCACACGGACTCCCGTTTTTGGTTTTATAAAAACTTCTTGAGTTTAATATCTACTTTATGAGTGAAATATTTATACCCTTGTAAATAGATTTGAAGGCTTGTTATTCCAGCTTCAACTGGAAGCCCTTAGTAGGGCTTTCAGTTTACTGGATTCCGGCCTTCGCCGGAATAGTGAAAGCCATCAAAATGGCTTTCAGTTTACAGGAGTGACAAGTATCCTCTGGATTCCGAATCAAGTCCGGAATAAAGAAAGCCCTAGTAGGGCTTTCTTACCCAGTAGGGCTTTCAGTTTCTGGAGTGACAGTCATTTTCTGGATTCCGAAACGAGTCCGGAATGACGGCTATTCCTGGTGTTGCAAAGCCTGATTATAAACTTCCATAAAAGTATCAGTAAGATCTTCTATTTTTTGCTCTTTCTTAACGGGATCATCAGAAAATCTAAACAAACCGGCAACATCATTATGAATCATCGCCATCATATTCTCTTTCAATTTTTGTGGACTCCAATCACTGTAGCCAATGTTATTGGCTATATTTTCATGTGTCATTACAAAATAAACCGCCTCCGCTTTTTTTCTTCTTTCCGGAGGTAGCCTCTCTATATTTTCTAATAATCTTTTATGAAACAAACGGTGACCGGCGGAATATTCCCAATGGAGTCTATTACCCTTAAACCGTGCATGAAATACATCATGGCCAAAAAAATCAGGAGCAGGTAACACTCTATCACCATCTGCTATTGCCGTTTTTTGATTAATGAGGCCGGCAAGTTGAACACCCTCAAGACCAACTCTATTGAAAGTAATAATCCCGGGGCCTTCTTTTACTTGCATTGTCGGCATCACAATTATTAAAGGGAAAAAGGATAAGCTCATTGCAACTAAACCCCCATCACTTTCTTTATGTAATGTAACATTTGGCCGCCCATACATAATATGTGCCAACTTAATATTAAATTCCAACCACCATTTATAAGTGACTTCCCCGTCCTCAACTTTTTGTTTTGCTTTTTTTTCCAAGCTACTTAGTTGTTTTAATTGTTCCGATTTCTTATTAGAGAGATCAGCATCAAGACCCTGTCTTATATATGCAATATGAACAGGAACTTGATTTGCAAAATATTCAATGTGAGTTTTGCGAGGATTGACCTGCAACTCCTGCAGTTTTCTACGCACCACAGACCATTTACTGACTTGATCTATCAATCCGGTGTAATTAGACTTATATCCTTGTTCCACTAATTGCACTTCTTTATCCGTTGAAGGAAAAAAGTCCAATTCACCGGAGTTAATTCTTTCTCTATTGGATTCAATAGCTAAAAATATTACCTCTGATTCGGGATTGGCTAATCTAAAATCATGCACACCTTTTATAAAGCTCTTTTCCAACGAATCCGCAAAATTATAATAGACCTTGCCATTGCCGGTTATTGCATCGTTGTTCATTTGGTAAGGGGTGTTTTTCCAATCAAAAGTTTTATCATGATTGCTGGAAATATAAGCATTTATCATATCCTCTATTTCACGATAGTCTTGAAGGGTCGGATCCTTTGGCAATAAATCATTTTCTATAGCTTTATCAAAAGAGAAAAAAACTTTATTACCCGCTATTACCGCAACTCCAAAATCACTGTATTCTTTTTCTAATATATCAATTACAAAACCCCTGTTTGTCTTCTCTGAAATTTTAGTCATGTTCTCAGGATCTGCTCTAATAAGTGGCAAGTCTATATTATCTGTTATTAAAAAAAGTTTTTCCCTGATGATTCGACTAAACCTTTGATCCATTCCCTCTGCTTCCACTAAGAAACCACTATCGGTTTCTTCCAATATTTTACTTATTCTAAATAATATACCTCCGTAAGAGGCTGCACCATGAAGAATTTGAATAAATACTTTTTTTCCTTCATTGAAATGTCTTAATACCCTTTTGCTTATTTTAACATTTGAAGAACGGTTGATCTCTACTACCCCATCTTCTATAAGAGTTGTAACTTGTTCAGGAGAAAAGACCTCTCGAAGAAACTGTATGATTCTTCTTCTTTGAGAAAAAGTGTAGTTGCCTACTTTTGCAAAAGTTCCATCCCTACCCTTCTCTCCTTGAACTATTTGATGATAGGTCTCAAGGGCTTTTATTTGTTTTGAACTTAATTTTTTTACTCCTAAACCGGATTGAGCTAATCTGATAAGAAGCTCTCTATAGCTTTCTATTCCTGTTGCACTATGTTTGTTGTTTATATCTGAACGCTTAATTTCATTTGCAGATGATGAAAAAGCAGGCTCACAAGACTGTGAAAAAGAAGCTGGTGAACCAGCTGTTAAAATAATTAAAGCAAAACAATAAATTTTTCTTAAAAACATGGAAAATTCCTAAAAATTAATGCTGTAATGTTTGACTGTAAACCTCCATAAAAACATTAGTAAGGTCTTCTGTTTTTTGCTGTTTCTGAGTGGAATTTTCAGAGAACTTAAAAAGCCCGGCATCATTAGTTTGAATCATCCTAAAGATCTCTTCTCTCATTTGTTGGAGAGTCCAATCACTATAACTGATATTTCCTCTTTGATACTCATGGGTCATTAAAAAATAAACAGCTTCCGCTTTTTTTCTTTTTTCCGGAGGTAAACTCTCTATGTTACTTAATAATCTTCTATGAAACAGGCGGTGACCGGCGGAATATTCTAAGTACAATTTATTACCACCAAACATAGGGTGTTGCAGATCATGTCCAAAAAAGAGTGCTGCATCCAAACCACCATGCACTTCTACATTTTGTCTGTTTATCAATCCAACAGGATACACCCCTTCCAAGCCGGCTCTATTAAAAGTCCTAATTCCCAACCCTCCTGATTCTTGTATAACCGGCATCGCTACTTTCAGGGGAAATAAGTGGGAATCCACCCAATTAATAAAATCCTGATTAAGAGTACGCCCGGACATGATATACGCCAATCTAAAATTAAATTCAATCCACCATTTATAAGTAACCTTCTCATTTGAAACAGCCTGTTTTGCCTCTTTTTCCAGGTCTGCCAGTTTTTGCAACAGATCCCGCTTACTGCCATGTGATCTATCCTTAGGAGAATAATTATCTTCAAGGCCTCTCTTTATATGAGCAATATGGGCGGGGATCTGATCGGCAAAATATTCAATATGGGTTATAAGGGGATTTGCTCTTAATTCCCATAGCCTCCTCCGTACTGCAATCCACTCATTCACATAGTCCATTCCTTCTGTATAACCCACTCTATATCCTTGCCTCGATAAATCCTCTCTTCCGCTTGGAAAAGAAGGCAGATTCAGCTCACTAGAATTAACTCTTTCTCTAGTAAATTGGGCCGCCATAAATACAGACTCCAATTCCGGATTAGCCAGTCTAAACCGATGTTCGCCTAATATAAGACTCTTTTGTAATAAGGGATTAAGATGCACATACATAAAAGCTAAAGAAAAAGAAGTTCCTATATTCTTTAAAGCCTGCACCAATTGATCATGGTTTTTGGAAACATAGCTGCTTAATATACGCTCCATTTTATGGTAATCCCGATCGGTAGGATTTCTTGGTAACAAACCATTTTCTATGGCCTTTTCAAAAGAGAAAAAAACTTTATTACCTTTTATCTCTTTAGCGATACCACTACTATCCTCTCCTTTTATCAGTATATCAATGACAAAACCCCTATTTGTCTTTTCCGATATTTGATTCATATTAGTAGGATCCGCTTCCAAAAGAGGTGGAACCTTAACATCATCCTTTATTAAAAAAACCTGCTCTTTAATAACTTGACCGGATTCATTACTTATCCTCTCCGCCTCCACTAACCAGCCACTATTTGTTTCTTCCAGGATTTTACTTATCCTCAATGTTTTATTATTGCTAACTTGAATAAACACTGTTTGTCCTTCACTGAAATTCCTTAATACCCTTCTGGTTATTTTAATATTTGAAGAACGATTTATTTCCACTACCCCATTTTCTATAAGAGTTGTAACTTGCTCAGGTGTAAAAACTTGACGAAGATATTTTATAATTCTTCTTCTCTGAGAAAAAGTATAGTTTCCCACCCTGGCAAAAGTTCCGTCCCTACCCTTCTCTCCCTGAACTGCATAATGATATGTTTCTAAAGCCTTTATCTGCTTTGGATTTAGGTGTTCCACCCCTAAACTATTTTGAGCTAATCTAGCAAGAAGTTGTCTATAACTTTCAACTCCTGTTACTACACTACCTATTTCCTGATGTTCCTGCCTTCCTGAATATCCTGAACTTGAAAACCCATCACTACAAACTGGAGAAGAAAAAGCCTGTGAAGTAATAATTAAAAAAATGAAGATGAGATAATAAGATTTTTTTAAAAACATTATGGATTCCTACCGTTGATGCTGCAATGTCTGATTATAAACAGCCATAAAAATATCAGTAAGGTCTTCTATTTTTTTCTGTCTCTCAGGAAGATCATCAGGAAGTTTAAAAAAGCCGGAAATATCTTCTTCACCGATATGTTTTTTTATATCCTCTTTCATTTTTTCCGGGGTTCTATCGCTGTAGCCTATATTTCTACTTCCATATTCATGTGTCATTGAAAAGTAAACAGCTTCCGCTTTCTTTCTTTTTTCTTGTGGTAGTCTCTCTATATTATCTAAAAGCCGCTTATGAAATAAACGTTGACCGGCGGAATATTCTAAGTAGAGCTGATTCCCTCCGGCATAGAAATGAAATATATCATGTATAAAAAAATCAGGAGCGGATAATGTATTACCATCCGCCATTTTAGTTTTTTGATTAATCAATCCTGCGGGATATATACCTTCAAGGCCCGCTCTATTAAATGTTATAATCCCTAAACCTTCTTTTGTTTGTATTGCCGGTATTATAACCATTATGGGGAAAAAAGATAAACTTGATGTATCGATATTTTCCCGCATATTAGTGGCAAATCCAGACATAATACGCGCTAACCTAAAGTTGAACCTTAACCACCATTCATGTGTAACTTTTTTTCTTAAAATTACTCTGTATGCTTCTTTTTCCAGGTTCTTTAATCGGTTTCTTAATTGCCTTAACCTACCACCGGTAAATTCTGTTTTGAGGCTTTTTCTTATATGTGCAATATGGATAGGAACTTGATTTGCAAAATACTCAATATGAGTGGTTCGAGGATTAGCTCCCTGTTCTATTAACTGCTTCCGTATC
>JANQSX010000088.1 GCA_028279085.1 Bdellovibrionales bacterium | reverse complement strand
CTAAAAGAAAAAGGAGATCAAAAAATATCTCATTTAAATCAAAGAACTTATCTTATGTGGGACACTCACTTTTCAAAGTTTCAGGAACCACTTTTGTCTGATTTGTTTTTACATCTTCCTGAAAACAAAAAGTACTTGAAAATCGTACAAGATGTTTTGTATTAAATTAAAATGTGTGGTTTTTCCTGATTCATTGTCCTTCCGAACTTGCTCCGGAATCCAGAAGTGGCTTGTCACTCCTGTAAACTGAAAGCCCTCTAAGGGCTTTCACTATTCCCGGACTTGATTCGGAATGGCGAGGCTTTGCCGGAGTGACGATTTAGTTTTCAGGTTCGATGAGGTCTATTATGGCTAGCCAGAAAGGAAGATTAGGATTCTCTTCCGCCGCTAGCTTGCTTAAGTTTTCTAAAGTGCGTTCTTCTCTTTTTAATGTGAACCATTTAGGCGGGATAGTATGCCTGTTGATAAGAATAAGACGATCATTTATTTGAAAACGAAAGAAAAAGGGATGAAAAGAAATGTCTTCATGAATCCCAAGTAATTGATAAGGTAGTGGAGGTAAGAGAGTTTGTGATTTTTTTAAATGACCGAGGTGATTGCTGACAGTGTGACCTATATTTTGTAAGAATTGATTAGAACGATCAATCAAAATAAAAGGTTGTCCCACCTGAATCACTGTTAAAATATTTTCTATAACTATAGCAAAGAATAACTCAAAACCCATTGAATATTCTTCCTGATTGACATTGTTAAAAACAACTTGATTGGTTTGTATAACAGCTGTTCTCATGTCATTTTCCACTGGGGTTAAACTGGTTAGTTTGGGGAATGGATGAGTGCTCTCTTTGTCTTCTGAGAAGAAATTGTATTGTGTTTCAATGGTTTCAAAGACTTCTTTGGGGGAGGCTGCCTCCTGTCCCCAAGGGGTAATGACAGTGATGAGTTTTTTATTAGAGGAAAGGTAAGACTTTGGTGTGGGACGGAAAATTTTTCCGGAAAAAGATCGTTCTTGAATTCTCATAATTAAAGCCTACTTAAAAACATATTTGTTTTTTATACATTTGTTTTTCTCTTTGGTAAAGAATCAGTATCTATCCATTTTTTCTTTTGCCATTTTATAATACATACCGGTGTTGACATCCAGACTGAGAATTTTTTTCCAATATTCTTGGGCTACCATGATGTTTCCGACACTTTCATTTAAGCTGGCTTCTTCATACAAGGGTTTCATTGTCACTTCCAATGCTTGTCTAGATCTATTCATAACAGTAATAGCCTTTTTGTTATAAGGTTCGGGAATTTTATAAGAGGCTTTTTCACAGACATAATAAGCTTTTTGAAACCGATTATTACTAAATTGAGCTTCACATTCACTAGTTAATCTATTGTTGGTGTCGCTAAAGTTTTTCTTCATACTAGCTAGTTCTCTTTGAGCTAATGCTCGTTTTCCTTTAAGTTCTTTGTGGTTACTTTTATTAATAAAGTGTTGATAAGCATCCATAGCTTTTAAAATTTTTCCGGATTTATAGAGGTTTTTAGCATAAGTGTATTTGCTGGCAATGGAATTAATAAACTGTTTTCTTTCAGCTATCTTCCTTTTGTTTTCTTCTTTTTCCATTTCAATAGCATCAAATTGTTCTATAAGACCTTGAATTCTACCATCTGCCGGGGAAAGCTCTATGGCTGCCTCCAAACAGTCCACTAATTCATGCTTGTATTGAAATGTATTAAACTCTATACGGCATTTATCTGTTATTTCCTGAATACTCTTCTCTGTTTCTGCGGCTTTTTTTCTTTTTCGTTCCAAGTCACTTTGTATTCTTTGGTTTTCAGCCGCTTGAGCACACTCAATACCTAGTTTTTTAGATTGTAGGTAAGAGTCTGTATAACTATGAATTTTTTTGATCTCACTTTTACAATATTCAAATTTTCCTTGAGAATAAAGTTGTTGGGCTACCTGATAAGTGTCCTTTACAATTTGAACTTGTTGAGGAGTTAAGCCAGCCAATTCTCCTGTTTGAGATGTTCCTTTTTTTTCTACCACTTTTTCTTCTTTTTCCGCACTCAGGAAATAAGCCGCTCCGATAATTACCAGGATGACGCCATATATCGTTAGTCGTTTTTTATTCTTTTTTAAAAAAGACTGATTTTCCTCTTCCGGCATTTCAATGACCACACCGGGCATATTAGCTGGAAGAGGAGGGGGCATATAAGGTACGGAGGCGGCTCCGGCTGCAGGAACCTGAGCTGGTACGGAAGCAGGAGGAGGAGGTGCTTTCAGTGCCGCTAATTCTTTTTCCAGGGAAAGATTTTTGATTTCAAATAAAATCCCAATATCCATAATATAAATAATATCTCCACTTTGAATGGGATAAGGTTTTTGAGGTCTTAAATCTTTATTGTTTAGAATAGTACCGTTGGAGCTTTTTAAGTCAGATATGTAATACTGTCCGTCACTTTCTTTATGTATTTTAAAGTGTTCCCGGCTGATATTAGCGTTATCCACTACAATATCAGCTTCTTCATCCCGTCCAAACACCCACTCCGACTGGCCCTCTAATTTAAAAATATCTCTAGGTGCATCCTCTTCATAAGAGACTTTTAAGAAAGCGGATATTTGTTGGGTATGAGCACTTATATCCATAACTTTAGTTTTTCCATCTGATGCAGCAGAAGGTAAAAGGTCATTTTTAAGTTCATTTTCTCTATTTTGATTGGCTTCAGGAGAGGAAGTGTTGTTGCCTTGTTGTTCTGTATTATCATCAGAAGGTACTGTTCCCTCCGTAGGAAGGTTGTTTACTTCTTTTGGAGCTTGTTCTTTTTGTAAAAGGAATTCAAAATCCTGAACTTGAAAAACACCACCTTCAGGAATAACACCTTCCTCAGTTTCTTCTCCTTCTATATTGAGTGCACTAGTTTGAGAGAGATTTTTTACAACCCATTGTTGATCTTCTCCTATAGAAAATTCCAGGTGTTTCCTGGAAATACCAGGTTGTTCAGGTAAAATAATGTGGCTGTCTTTTCCTCGACCGATAATATATTGCACATCACTTTGAAGAGAAACCTCTTGAATAATTTTTCCTTTTTGCTTGATAATAAGTTTTAACATTAGTAGCGATCTCCATATTTTATTTTGCAAATGTCAAAATTTTCCTTAGCTTCTTTATAGGTAGGGGTTTTTTTGTCTTGTAAAGCTGTCATGACATTTTGAAAAGAAGACATGCAGGCTTTAAAGCGGCGTTTTTGTCTATAATGTTTACCGGCTACCATCCAGGCTTGTACAAGCTGTTGTTTTTTAATCTGCGCTTTTTTCAAATAAGATCCGCATAAATCATGTTGAGGATAAATAGTTTTGCAAACACGAAAAGCTTCAATAGCTCGACCATAAATTCCTTTTCTATAATCTCTTATTCCTTTTATATAGGCAAACTGAGCGTTTTTATAAGTACTAAGGGAATTTTTACTTCTATCTTCTAATTCTTTTTCTTTGAGTTCCTCAAGGGTTTTGATGTTTTCTTCCATATTCGCTAGGGTTCTGAGTTTGTCCTCTTTTTTTATTTTTTTTTGTTCTGAGTCCTGGGAAAATAACCAAACTCCACCTAAAAGTAAAATCCCTAATATAATTTTAGGCATTAGTTTTTTTTTATTTTTTTGTTTTTTTTGATTCAGTGGTGATGAAGTCGGATAATAAGCAGGGCCTTGTTGAGGAAAGGGCATGTGGGCCGGAGGGGGATTACTTTGTTGCAGTTTTGGCAGGTTTTTATTACTTTCATCGTCTAACATAAGGGCTAGTTCCTGCTGCTCTTTTTTAGCAGGAGGGAGTGATGATTCGGCGGGTTGTAAAGGTAGAGGTGCTAAAGGAACAGATTGGAGTGGTGCATGAGCCGGAAGTGGTGGTGCTCCTTTAAATTCAAATTGTAAGACGGTGGTACCAAACTGAATCAAATCACCATCTTGTAAATCCGATTGGATACTAACTATATCATTTACTTTTGCCGGTGATTTTTTACTTAAATTTTTAATGGAATAAGTATTGTCAGTGCCTAAACTGACAATGGCTTGTTTTCTAGAACATTTTTCATCATTTATAAGTACAATATCGTTTTCCGAACTTCTACCGATAGTGATTTTACCGGCTACTAACTTATAGGCCACTCCCTTATGTGGACCTTTTATTACTCTGAGTCTGGCTACAGGAGCAGAAGGAGCAAGAGGAAAAGAAGGTGTAGGATTTTTTTTACTCATTTTATCCCGCTTCCTCCTGCTCTTGGTCCGTAGATATAAAAGAAACAAGAATGTAGGCTATACCTTCTTTGCCATAAATGCCTTTGGCGGAGAGTTGAAATTCCACTCCACTAAATTCCAAAGAGTCGGAGGCAATTTCATAAGGGTGTTGTTGTATTCTTTCCATAAGGTTGCTGAGATTAAGTTTCAAAGCCTGATCATCTATATCTTGAATATTAATATTGAGTATTCTTTCTGTGCTTACTCCTGTTTCCTCCTCAAAGTGTGCACTGGCTCCCATGATTTTTGAGCTTTCCATTTCAATTCCCAATGTGGGGTAACCTATCATTTCGATCATGTGGTTCATTTCCGTCAATCGATCATATTCACTGGTGTTTTGACTTTCCTGTGCGGCGGAAATTCGTGATAAAGCGGAATTGATATTAGATGTAAGATGTTGCAAAGGCATAAAATCATATTTTGTTTCTACAGACAATGATTCATCTGTTAAAGCGGCACTCAGTTGTTTATTCAAGGAAGAAATGGGAAACTCAATCATTTTGTAAAGAAAAAAGAAAATTAATATTCCTAATACAACAGCTATGAAACAAGTTTGCACTAAAAGACTGATTGTTCGCTTATTTCCGGAAGCTAATGCTCCTATGTCGTAGATCACCACCGAGTAAGCTTCCGCTCTATGAACGTTGGTTTTTGAGTTGTAAAATTGAATGGGCACCATAGCCGCCACAGTGCTGGAATCCAACTGTTTTACGGAAATGCTTTCTTTGGTTCGTCCTTCATTTACAAACGGTATTTTGGAGTAGGTATCAGCTAATTCAGAAGGGGCAATGATTTGACCGTTGGCGGCTTTAATAATAAAAGCTTTTAAAACCCCAGGCCTTCTCAGTGCATAGTCCACACTGGTTGCCGAATGTAATTCATTTTTAATGGGTTCATAATTCATCCTGGAAAGAGTGGAGGCAATACTTTCTGCGTGATTCATACTTTCCTGAGCCACACTGGAATTAAGGATTTGAATAAGCGGAATAGCAGAAAGGGCAGTGACCATGACAACAAAGAAAATCAAAAAAGAGGCAATCACCCATTTAAATTCTATCCAAACCGGAAGTTTATAAATCCCTGGTAAAACCACTTTATCTAAATAATTTTTAAACCAGTTTTTCAGTGTTAATTTCACAGGTTCTTCCGGGTTTTCTGTTCCCGCTTGTTGGGCCATCTGACCGGGAGCGGACATAGCTGGAGGTATATGTTGTGCCGGGTAGTAGGGGGCCATAGCTTGAGGATATTGTGAAGGAGGCATACCAGGAGGTACTTGAGGATATACTCCGGCAGGAGGAGAAGTGGGAACTATGTTTTGATCATTAGCATTTACAATATCAAAAGTGGTTTTACATACAGAGACTTTTTCTTTTTCCTGAATTTCGCTTTCTTGAATTTTCACTCCATTAATGAAAGTTCCATTACTGGATTTCAGGTCCTGTATAAACACACCCTGTTCATCCACTTCCAAAGAGGCGTGTTTTTTTGATATTCCGTCATCAGATACTATAATTTGACAGTCTTCTCCGCGTCCCAAAATATATCTTCCTTCCTGCAGGGGAAGGATTTGACCGGCTAGATGACCGTTTAAAAATCTAATTGCCCACTTCAAGTTGATCTCCTTTTTGTAAATGACAGTCTTTTAGTGCCGGAGTTTTAAATTCAAAGACAGAATAAGTTTTAGAGAATAAAGACAAAAAAGGCTCCACTAATTTCCACGGGCGGATATTTTTATATACGCTTGTCACTTCCAATGAATGATTTACAAAAATCACATCAATAGGAAATTTCATGAAACAAGTATGAATCCCCCCTTTACAGGGAACAATCCACATGGTGTCTGTAGTAGGAAAATCGCTTTTCCACATAAGACCTTTTAAACGAGAGAGAAAGCCACGGACAGTAATTACATTTTGAGCTAAAATCCGTCCGCTTTTTTTATGCACCAGACAAGCCATTATTAAAATCCTCCTCCATAAAAGAATTTAAGACCGATAGGAGCGAAAATAGTGAGCATTACAGCCGGTAAAATAAGGGCAATCATTGGTAGAAGCATTTTTTGTGAAGCTTTAGCTCCTTCTTTTTCCGCCCGGGTAAAACGTTCATGCCTCATTTGTTCTGACTTGGCTTTAAGAGTTTTAGCTATACTGGCTCCTGTTTCATCCGAGTCAATGATCATGGTGCAAACACTTGTAATTTCATCCACATCCATTCTTTCCGCTAAATTAGATAAAGCTTCATTTCGGGAGCTTCCCAATTTTATATCTTTTTGAACTATTAGGAATTCATTAGCCAGAACGGAATTTTTAGCTTTTTCTGTAATCTTTTGTATAGCTCCAAAAAAATCCAATCCGGCTTCTGTACTAAGAGCCAATAAATCCACAAAGAAAGGAAGTTCAAGGGTGACTGAACTTTGTCTTTGCTTTTTTTTGCCGG